>DAOVMN010000384.1 GCA_030630685.1 Thermoplasmata archaeon
ACCACCGCGCTGTTTGCCTTACTTGCGGCAGAGGCCACATCAGGGCCTTTCTCCAAGAGTGCAATGTCGAGCCTGTACCTGGAAAGCGCCCTGGCAACAGAGCACCCGATAACGCCTCCGCCCACGATCGCTATGTTGTACCTCGGCCTCATTGAGCGCCTGGAGCAGAGAAGGATATTATTGTTTTTTGCCCTTTAGCCGATCTCTTCGGCAGCTTCTACGCTCTTTTCGTCTTTTATCGGTCCCCTCATCGACGCATCCGGCCTCGACACCTTCAGCCTTAACATCCTCGACCTCGCCATCTTCAGCCTCAACGTATTCTCGACAACCTCGACTTGCAGGCCTTCGACACCTTCTATTTCTACCCCCTCGACCTCAAGGCCCTCGCCCACTTTTACTTTTTCCAGATCGTAAGCCTCTTGATCCCATGCTTCCTCTAAGGCCTCTTCAGTTTCTTCCATTTTGGCGGTTTTAGGCATCCATGTCTCCTCATCTGCTTCCTTCTCTGCTGCCTTTACCCCTTCCATTTCATCAGCCTCCGCTTCCCATGTCTCAACTCTCGCTTCCCCTTCGTCCTCGTGGGCCTCCTCTCTTCTTTCTGTCTCCCTGCCCTCGATTGTTTCTGTCTTCTCGCCTTCCCCCTCCGGAATCTTTTCTATTTCTCCCTCGTATTCCTCTACCTCTTCCTCGGCAAGTTTCGCAAGAAGCTCCTGTATGGCAAGTTCCTCAAGAAGCTTTTCTACGGTCATCCCGATCAGATGCTCGAATGCCTGAATCTTTGGAGGATAGTGCTTGAGCCTGGCCTTATCCTCTAATGTGAGCAGTGTTCCGGGCTTTCGCTGGATAGCGCTTAGTTCCTCCTTCCTCTTTGCAATGAACGAGGTCCTGGGGAACCCGCCCGCACTTCTCCCGGCATAGGCCTCCATGGCCTTGATCTGCTTTTGCAGGGCCTTTATGTAATCCCTGTATGCGGGATGATCCTCATAGCCAGTTAGGCATGCTAATTCCTTCTTTTTCCGCTCGAGTTCGTCGTCCTCCTTGGGGGGCGTCATGGTCTCCTCCCAATCCATTATCTTCCCGAGTTTTTCTTGCTGGAACAGGATCCTCTCCTCCAAGTTCTTTACCTGACGCCCCATCTCCTTTTTCCCTGCCTCGGATTCCTCATTATCGAGATCGGACTTCAGGGTCGCTAATTCCTGTTGCAGCGAGTGGAGGTATTGCTTATGTGCGAACTTAAGGGTTTCGTACTCTGCTTTGAAGTCCTCCAATGGCAGGAAATGCCCCCAGATGTCTACCACTGCGCTGGTTTTGCAGTGCGGGCAGCGGATGCGGCCCGGTTTGTATGCACGCAATTTTTCCCCGCAGTTAGGACAGTGGTTCACCACCGGAAACTTTACCTCCGGTTCAGGTGCCGGTTTGTGGTAGGGCCGAGCATAGGGTAAATGCGGGCGAGAAGGTGCAGACCTTTGTTTGTCTTTGAGATTCGTGTTGAGCAGGTACAACCCAAGAAAAGCAGCCATACCTAATATCAACCCGACCAGTAGGTATATCCCGGCAAATTCCCATTTATCCTCGCCTGTAATGTCCCACCTTTTTTCCTCTATTATCACATGGGTGCTGAGTTTGTCGTTTCTGCTATTGGAGTCGTCCGGGTGGGCCACGCGAGCGCTCACAGAAACGTTCTTACCTGCGTCATCCGGGACATCCCATGAAAATTCAATGTCGAGCTCGTCGTCTATCTCGATCTCCTTGGGGATTAACGGATTCAGACTGTTGGTCGTCTTGTTCTTGAGCTTCTCTCCTCCGATCTTGATCCACACTGTAGCCGTATTTGCTTCCGCATCGGCTGAGCCCACATTGGCTACTGTCACGGTGACTGTAACCCCCTTTTCTCCTGCCGTCTTATCGTCGAAGTAGATACCGGTTATTGTCAGGTCCGGCCTCAGGTCGATGGCATCCTCGAATTCGTCCGCTATGGAGACGTCGTTGTCGTTCTCCCTGGATTCGAGGACATCACCATCCGGGTGGAATTTCCCATCGGGCCCTTCTGTCTTGTAGGTACCCGAACTGATCGGTTTGTCCGCGAAGACATAGATGTCGTTCTCACCACCGGGGATGCTGTCCCATGTTACCGTAATATCCATGTACTGCCCTGCCGGGATATTGTCCACTCTCTCCCTGGACATGATGGGACTACCCGCTTGCTCGGACGGGGAATCGCGTTTACCATTGTAGAACCACACATAGAACTCGTCTGTTTCGGCCGATCCCTTGTTGAAGACCCTCAGGTTGATGTCAATGTTGTCTCCTTCCTCGAGGTCGCTGAGATCGCCTTCGATGTAGAAGTCAGATTTATCATTGTTCACCTGGATATTCGGCTTGATGACGGTGAGGCTGAAGCTCAGGTAGTCAACCTTGGAATTGTCATTGTCCGAGGTTGCGGATATCTTGATATTAGGATACTGTCCTTCGTCCTCGTCGATGTCCACCGTTACATAAAGGGTGATATCGATCCTGTCGCACTTGCCCAGATAGGTATCTCCCGTAAGGTCCCCGGGCACAACGAGTTTATCCATTCTATTGAATTCCTTGTCCTCGAACTCCATGGTCCAGTCCTTGTATTTCCCGGAGGTAAGGGAGGTCTCCACTTCAACGGTGTAGGTGTCGTCCTGGTTACCGATGTTGGTGAGTGTGAACTTGAACTCGACCTCGCGCTCGTCCGAAGGATTCACCTCGGGAACGGGACGCCCCACCGGTTCAAGCTGGACACCGTAGTTCGCCT
>DAOVMN010000300.1 GCA_030630685.1 Thermoplasmata archaeon
ATCCCCGGGGCCATTCGATAAGTTCAGGAAATCATTGAGGAAATAGTCCTTGGTGTCGGCACCCCAGGAAAGGTTGAAGGATTTACCCATGTACAGAACGGACCAGGACAGGATGACCGTATAATAGAGCATGACAACCATGCTCATGATGAGGGCAAACCATCCCACCCATCCGAAGCGTTTGTCCATCTTTGCGAATGCAACGGGTGCGGAGGTCCTGAATTTCTGTCCCACGCTGTATTCCAGGATCATCAATGGGATGCCTGTGGTGAAAAGTGCGATAAAATACGGCACCAGAAAGGCACCGCCTCCGTATTTGTAACAGTAATAAGGGAAGCGCCAGACGTTACCCAGGCCAATGGCCGATCCCATGGCTGCCAGTACAAAACCAGTTCTCGATGGCCAGACCTCTCGTTCTTCCTCCTCGTCCGTCATGGTATCCCCAGGCCTTCGGAGGTTAAGATATTTATGCGTTTTGACATCCTAATCATCATCGGCATTGGTCTCCACCTTGAAATCCTTTAGATAAGACACCATATCCCGGAATTCCCGCGCATAGTCCAGGATGCTGCCGGCCTCATCCTTGATAATGGTGGCACCGAACTCACTATCCGCTATCCTGTAGACGGAGTAAGAGAGAAGGAGATGCTCATAGAACTCAGGCGGATAGATACCTTCGTTCACGAACTTCTTCCCGAACCAGGCGATGGCGGTGGAACTTTTATAGGTCTTTATTCCTACCGTAAGAAGAAGGGCATCCACGTTCCAGAGCATGCTCTCATAGGCCTCCTTGACGGAATAATCATAGAACCCGTTGTCGAAGAGCACAGCGGCGGCTTCCAGATGCCGCTCTCCATCCTTGAGGTAGTTGCGGAGATACATCCTTTCCGTCTCACCGAATTCGATCACAGGTTCACCCCCTTCTCCAACACTATCTCAAGGAACCTTGGCTTCAGCCTGATGTCGATGAGAGAGGAATCAAAGGGAACGATGCCTACACTGATCCCGAATTTTAGAGATATGTCCATAATCAGTGAGGTTATTGTCTTTGTCTCGGCCCATCTGTCCTTCATTTCCTTTAAGAAAACCATGATGTCGATGCCTGTCCACAGCTCCCCTTTATCGTCCCTGTGAGAGCCGAACAGGATTATCTTTACAACCCTTTCTCCATAGGTATCCTTCAGGGTCTCCACGATCCTGTACATGATATCGGAATCCTTGTCCCTGTCCAGGATCTCTGTGGTGATTTCGCTCAAACCCAGGATTTGCATTAGTCTATCCCTCCGTTTCTTCTCTTTTTAACTCCATCTTTCCTCTTTCCCTGGTACAGGAATGCCAGTACCGCAAGCACCACCATGCCATCGGTCCATCTGATACTTAGGAGCCCGCCTTTCTCCACACGATAGGAATATGGGGTACCCTCGCCATAGCCGGAATACACATAGATGCCCCGCACGTCCTTTCCCTCGAAGTAAAAGTAAACCCGGGAATTCCCATCCTGTTTTGGAATCTTCCCCTTGAAGACGCCATCCCCTTTATCGCTCAGGTGGCGATATTTCCACTCCCCATTTCCAACCCTGTACCATACCCTCAGGCTTCCTGACTCAAGATTGGAATAATTCTCCACCCTTAGTTCGATGTCGTAGCTTTCATCATCCTCGACCTTTTTATCTTTCTGTCTGTACACGAATTCAGGAAAGTTCAGATCAAGATCCTCTCCCATGCTCTCCTTTGCAACCTTTGCTTTGTTCGCTACCTCGGTGATGTAGAGGTTGCAGCCCAGGTTCATCCT
Source organism: Thermoplasmata archaeon (assembly GCA_030630685.1). GTDB lineage: Archaea > Thermoplasmatota > DAOVMN01 > DAOVMN01 > DAOVMN01 > DAOVMN01. The sequence continues at coordinate 1,793 of DAOVMN010000300.1, forward strand.
AACCGTGGGTATGATCAATTCTGGTTGAGGGTGGAAGCCTCCCTGAGCGCCCGTGTTGAGCTCGAGGGTATAGGCCAGGACCCCATGTGCACCGTACATCCAGTCCCCCCATTCCCCTGAGACCTTGTAGCCTCCTTCATCCTTCCAGGACGCATAGTCCGTGATGTCCATCATCCTCTCGCCGATAGTCCTGAGAAGGGGTTCGTGGGGCGGATCGTCATAGGTGTAGCCCCAGGGCCAGATCACGAGCGCTGAGTAGGAATGATAGGATATGCCTGTTACCACATTGGAACGCAGATCATGGTTCTCGGGACGGTAGCCTTCCGGATACTCTGTGGTGTCGTTCTCGTCGTAGATGTCCAGTTTTTTCATTAGTTCGTCCATGGCCTGGGTTTCCGGTTCTGTGAAGCCGCCGTCCTTGTCCTCGTCGATCAGGCCGTCGCCGTCGTTGTCGAGATGGTCCCACCAGTCCTCATCGACGCCGTCCGGGTCGTAGATGGGATTCCCTGAGACCGGGTCAACACCCAGATAGGAATCCCCGTCATCATCATAATCGTCATCCGGGCCGCGATACTGGTTATCCCATTCAAACCTGGAGTCCGAGGTGACCGTCACACCGTCCTGGTCTATAACATAGCCCTTCTCGTTCCGATTCCAGGCATAAGGATAGTTCCGGTCCGGGTCCACGCCATCGGTATCCGGATCGAACTTCCCGTTACCCGAACTGCGTTTCCCACCATTGATGCTCTGGTCACGGCAGTTCTTCCTCCATCCACCGCCAGAGCCGGGCTGCGAGATGGTACGGTCGTACTCGTAGCCATCGGGATTCAGCAATGGAATGATCCAGGTTTCCCTGTGATTCACCAGAAAGGTAGCAAGGCCTTCGACACAGTCCTCGTCAATGCCCTCGTCGATCAATCCATCATCATCGTTGTCGTAGCCGTCCATCCGTGCAGTTGTGTTGGGGTCGCCATCATTGTCCTCTCCATCCCCGTCGTTGTCAAAGCCGTCGATGGGATCCTCGTCTATGAGACCATCGCCGTCGTTATCTATCTCGCTCTCTCCATAGAATTCCGTGAGGTAGTAGATGTAATACAGCGGCACCATCAGCGACATCCATTCACGCGCATGGTGTGTTCCCACGATCACAACGTCCTCCTCGTCCGGGTCGTTGTACCATTCTGGCTCTGTGTCCACGCCGTCCGAGATCTTCACACCCCAGACCGTTCGCCCGTACTGGGTGCAGCCCGAGGGGGTCAGAGCGGTGAGGTCGTAGAGTTTCATAATGTCAGGATGTTGCGCCTGAAGCCGATGAAGTGTGGCGGTAAGGTTCTGGTAGTTTGGGTAATCCAGGAAATGCTCGTCGAACGGGTAAACGATGGTGGAGTTGGTTTCCCCGGGGTCTTGGGCGGTAGCGCTTGGGAGGAAATTGCGCACTCCATCGTTTTCTGGGCCAGGGGCGGGAAAAAAGGAAAGGGCGATCATCAGGATTGCGAGAATTAGGATGGGAAACCGCATAACCCGGTCATGCTGGAGTGTGTATAAATATGTTTCGCATGCGTTTATGGTTGGGGGATGGGAGTATGTCGTAAGTCTGTGATTAAGAAATAAAACATATTTGACCTATCACCAAACATAATCGCCCCATGCAAACACCAAACGCTAATATTTTCGATTCCAATCTGGGGGGATTGGATGGAAATACA
>DAOVMN010000283.1 GCA_030630685.1 Thermoplasmata archaeon
AAAAGGAGTTCTCTGTTATAACTCTGAGATAAAAAAGGTCTTGAAAACAGCAGAGCCCGCGGTTAAGATTTGTGTATTCTCGGCGGTGAGGATTTGACAATACCACAACAGCGAAAAAAGGAGGGAATAATGTATTCTGAGAAAGATGTTCCAGAATGGATCAGAGAGCTCAAAAAAGACCTGCTCCGCTTCTTGGAGAATGTGAAACATCCGGGCCCCTACGGACGTTTCCGATATGCCCCCAAAGGATGCTTATTGCCCCACGAGGCCATCAGCTCCTGCTACGCTTTCGGCATCCTTAAGACCATTAACGCCTACGATGCGCTTGAGGAGGCGAAGAAGCAGGAGTGGGCGGATTACCTGCGTTCCTTTCAAGATCCGGAAACAGGAGAATTTTGGAGCGAGGAGATAGGCGGTCTCTGTGGGACTGAAGAGCATGGTCTCGACCCCAAGTACCTTATGAAACGGATGCTTACCCGCAATGTCTCCAATGCCTTGCAACAGATGGACTTTCCGGCTCAATATTCGCTGCGCTACCCCGAGGTGGAACCTTTCACTGACAAGGAAAAACTTATCGCCCACCTTGACTCCTTTCTCTGGGATACGAATCCCTGGGGGGCAGGGTCACACGCTGGCACGACGGCTCTTATACTCTTCGAGCGCCTTAAGCGTGGAGAGGAAAAATTCCGTCAGCCCTTGCGCTGGACCATCGAGTACCTGCAGGAAATACAGGACCCTGAAACCGGTCTATGGGGAGCCCCAGCCTGTCCTCTATACGAGAGAATCAACGGGGCCTTCAAGATCATAGCGAGGTTTATCAACACCCTCGGAATACTGCCGAGGTATCCCGAAAGGATCATAGACAATGTGTTCAGGCATTACGAGGATCCATCCTACGAGATGACGGGCTGCAATGAGTTCGATAACATCTGGGTTTTTGCAGCTACTTTGCGGACTACGGACTATCGAAAACAGGAGATCCAAGAGCTTGTGCACAGTCGTCTTCCGTTCATAGAGCCCTTCAAAAAGCCGGATGGTGGATTCTCGTTCTTTAAAGACACATGTATTGCCACTAATGCCCAGGTCCAATTAGTAGACCGTCCTCGTTCCCAGAGCGATATGGCCGGCACGGCGACCTTCGTGGGCTGTCTGCGCTCGGTATTTGCGATACTGGACTGGCACAAGCAATTGGGCTGGCGATACCTGTGGGAGGATGCCCCAGAGAAGCCCGTAGAGTTGTGACTGGTTAATTGGTGAACAGTCAATTGGTAAGTCGCAAACCAACAGAGTGTTAGAGCGAAATAGGAATCTTTAAGTCAGGAGGTCTGAAATTGCAGAAGATGCTGAGAATCGGCATTATAGGTGCTGGGGCAATCGCCTCGGCCCATGCCGATGCCATAAAGCAAGTCCCTGGATTGAAGCTCGTGGGAGCGACCAGACGGGACCAGGAGAAATGCAGGGATTTCGCTGAACGCTATGGATGTAGGGCATACCAAGTGTGGAAAGATATGTTGGAAGAGGGTCTTGACATAGCGGTCATCTCCCTTCCTCATTATCTCCACTTCGAGGCCGCTATGGAGGCCATCGAAAAAGGCTGCCATGTAATGTTGGAAAAACCCGCTGCTATGGACCTCGCCCAATGCCGTGCCATATCGGTTGCAGCCAAAGAATTAAAGCGGAAAGTGATGGCGGCTGACATTGCCTACTATCTTCCCGGAATACTCAAAGCTCGACAGATCGTCTCATCCGGCCGGATGGGAAGATTCATAATGGGCAGCATAATCAACTATCGGTTTTACTTTACTGAGGATAGACCCACCTGGTTTCTGGAAAAGAGGAGGGCAGGAGGGGGGATGCTGTTCAACCTTGGCGTGCACCGCATGGCTGTGGTTAGATCGGTGGTTCCTGGGGAGGAGTGTGTGGTAAAGGCCTCGGTGGGGTTCTTCGAACAAGGCTGTGAGGTAGAGGGAAACGGGATGATATTCATCGGTTATCCGGACGGAACGGCGGTGATTCTGGAAGAATGCGGGTACTTGGAGGTTCCCAAGGAGCTGAACCGAGGCATGCATTTCACCTTCGAAAACGGCATTCTGGGGGATGTGGCTGGGAATCTGTGGATATCCGATAGAAAAGGTAATGTGGAACGGCCAAACCTCTCGTTTCCTCCTGGTGGGGTCTATCAACCTTTATACGAGGAGATGCTCTTTGCCATAGAAGAGGACCGGGAACCCTGGCCTGGTATCGTTCAAGGAGCCAAAGATGTGAGGGTAATATTGGCCGCTTACGAGTCCGCCAGAGTTGGCCGGCAGGTCGAGCTGAAAGGGCCGGAATGGGAGATTTGAATGGCCCAGGATTGATTGACTCGCTCGTGAAAAGCCAAATCTTACCGCAAAGAGCGCAGAGAAAACAAAAATATATAATTACTTGATTATTTAAGACATACTTCTCCCTCGCATCCTTGTCGTATGGTTGCACACTACAAGCTAAAATGCACTAAGGTGTGTGCTACAAACATCTGGAGATGATCTTGTGACCCGCAGGGACGCCATCCTTGCTGTGCTGAATCGAGAATTCGTGGAGAAGCCACCGGTATCTGTCCGGATAGAGCTGTGGTATGCGGACGCTGTCTCGAAGAACGCCTTGCCTCAGGAGATAAGAGGATTGAACCGGGAGGCGGTGGAGGACTACCTGGGATTCTGCCGGGCAGTCCGACATCGGACTCATCCGCAGTTGAGATTCAAGAACGTTGAGATCAAGGAAAGCCAAGAGAAAGAAGAGGTTGTCGAGGAATACCTTTTTCGAGGCAAAACCCTGATAAGGAGGACCCATCAGCCGGATGGGATAATGGTCCCATACATTGTGAAATACCCACTTGAAGCCGAAGAAGATTACGAGTTGCTGCTCTCAGAGATGGAGGAGGCTTATTTGGATTTCGACACGGCGGGCTTCGATGAGCTCGACGGCCGCACAGGAGACGCCGGTCTTCCAGTGCTTATCCTCCACTCCTGTCCTGCCCACTTGGTTATGCTGCAATGGTCGGGATACGAGCACTTCTTCCTTCACCTGAGCGATTTTCCGGACAAGGTGGAGACTCTAATCCATCGCATAGAGGAAGTGTACCGCCGAGGCCTCTGGCCTGCGGCGTGCAGCTCACAGGCCAAGCTCGTCTTTCACGGCAACCATTTCAGCACCCAGATGACGCCCCCTCCAATCTTTGAGAAGTATTTCCTCCCTTATTTCGAGGAATTCAACAAACTGATGCATGGACACAGGAAAAAAGCGATGTGGCACGCGGATGCGGAGATGGGCGGGCTTATGGGGCAGGTATTGGAAGCCGGCTTCGATGTTGCGGATTGTTTGGCCACAACTCCCTTAGTACCGCAGGGAATAGAGGAGTACTTCGATGCCTGGAAAGGCAGGATCGTCTGCTGGGGCGGATTGCCGAGCATTATATTCGATCCGACGTTTCCTATCGAGAAGTACAAGAGATACGTGGATCATCTGGTAGAGGTTACCAGAAGCAGGAACGATTTCATCTTCGGAGCGAGCGACCAGGTGATGCCCGGAGCCGAATGGGAGAGGTTGCTTTACCTTGCGGAGGCGACGGGAACGCTGAAATAGCCAAATCGTACAATTTACAACCATAATTGCTTGAGAGAGTATATACCTTATGAAAAGAGCTGCAATGAACATCATTCCAAAGCCGTTGAAGACGGA
>DAOVMN010000205.1 GCA_030630685.1 Thermoplasmata archaeon
GAAGTACAAGGATAATGGAGGAAAACAAGGAGATTTTGTTGATTTTGTATTGAGAATTATCGATTATTGGTAAAAATCTCTTGATTTTGCTTGATATGGTGAAAGGTTGTCTATATTTTGCAGTATTTCAAAGCTCTCATGAATCTATGTAAATTCCCTCAAGAGTCGAGATGTTCAGTAATCCTCCTTCCTCAGCAACCAGATAATCCGCAAAGACCGAGGAGGTATTCCCCAGGTCTATATCAAGAACATTGCCGCCCGGATCGTGGTCATAAAGGGAACACCCCGTCTCATTATCACCATTTAGGAGTACATACTGGTGCCTGAAGAACCAGATATCCGGCAGGTCGATCTGGTAGATGTTGTCAAGATAATTAGGAGGGGTGTTGTTTCTTTCGGTTTCATTGATGAATTCCCCACCGCTGTCATTGTACCAGACCATCCAGGATCCGCCTCCTTTGTAGTACGCCTTCCCGTATCCGTTCCCGGTTTTCACCTTGTAGAGATAAAAATCGGTGTAATACCTATCGATGTACAGGCTCTCGGCGTTCAGGTAGAAGGTGTGGTCGTTCAGGTCCGCTGGCACTCCATAGGCACTGAGGTCGCTGACTCCGTCAGGGAAGTAGGTGCTGGGCGCCCTTGTGGTGCCGCTCTCGGGCGATAGGTAGAGCTCGTATAGGTTCACGGGCTTGTCGATGGTGTTCACCATCTCCACCCACTCGTTCGAGTTACCCGTGTCCTGGATTTCTGTAGGATATATATCGGCGATAGCAGTGCCGCTACCATCCGTAGTAAAGGTACTGGCCCCTATAATCAGGAGAATGATGAGGCCCAGAAAGGCAAGAATGACTATATTCATCAACCTGCGCTTCATTATGTTTACCTTCTTCCAAATGAGTAGGCGCTCACCTTATTTATAGATTGCTTTTTTCCACCCTCATCCCTTTTTCTTTTCCTCTACCCCTCACCCACACAGTCTATGGTTGCGCGGCTCCAGGTACCCCGAACCCCCGGGGGGAAGGGGGCATCACGAGGGGTTCCAAGTGGGTATCTTCGGGGTTGATCTTAATGTCGTCAAGCATGCACATCAATTCTCCGGGTTCTTGTTCGGGTCTGTTTCCGGGTAAGAATACCCTGGTGAGTTATCAACTTTTCCGTTCCGGTCGATCTTGCGGCAAGGGTGAATCCCATATTCCACTTCGAATCCAAAAAAGGAAAAATTTATAGAGAATGTTGAGAGCAATAGAAATGTGATGATATGAAAAAGCCACAAACTTTGATTGTTTGGCTCCTCATTTCAGCGTCGCTATTTGCATCTTTAGCGATTATATCGGGTATTACCATAAACCCCACAGCCGCAGATTATCCCGCATTTCGCAATGAGCCCACAAGAGAGGGTTACATCAACACCACGCTTCCTTCATCACCAAAGCCATGCTGGGATGTGGACATCGACAGAGGATATATCGACGCCTCTCCGGTTTATGCCGAAGACAAGGTATTCGTCGTCACAGGCGGGGAATACCCGGACAAACGCTCAAATGCCGTGGCAATCGATGCTCTCACCTCCGAAATAATCTGGATGACACCTATCGAGGGTTGGGGATGGCAGCTTGCTACACCCTGCTGTGACGACGGCAGAGTATTCGCAGGTTCCACAACCGGCACCCTCCACTGCTTCGATTCGAGTAATGGAGACGAGCTCTGGCGATTCTCCATCACACCGTCTGGAAACGGGATCGTTTCATCGCCGGTTGTTTATGATAATACGGTATTCTTCGGAGGGAATGACGGGTTTGTTTACGCATTAAATGCAGAGAATAGCAATTTATTATGGGCCTTCGACACCCTTAACCCGATCTATTTTTCATCCCCATGCATAAATCCAGATGAGAATGTGCTATATATTGGGAACGACGGTGGATTCCTATTCTGTCTTTCACTCGAGGATGGCAGAGAGGTATGGAATATCAATGTCGGGGAAAGGATCCGCTCCACACCTGCTTATTATAGAGGGCACATCTATTTTACAGCCCACGATGGTTTCTTATATTCTGTGGATTCCGGCGGAAGCATAAAATGGGAACATGACATCAACGCCCAGGGCTCCTCTCCCGCAGTGCATAATGATAGGATCTATGTGGGGGGTGATGAATTATACTGCATATCAACAGATAATGAGATCCTCTGGAGTTATGAAGCTAACGAGACAATTCAATCCTCTCCTACGATAACAGATAACGGTCTTGTCTTTTCGACGAACAATGAGGCAAGCGGGGTTTACTGCCTCGGGCTTGATGGAAAACTGCGATGGGAATATATCTTAGAGCCTCATGACTATATGCTTGCATCCCCGATCGCGGTGGATGAAAGGATATATGCTGCCTCTGATAACGGGCATGTTTATTGTATCGAGGGGGAAGAGAATCTTGCACCCGAGATATTATCTTTCGAAACGGATAAAGAAATTTATGAGATTGGTGAAACGAGTAAAATTACCGGGGAACTGAAGGACGAGAACGGACATGCCGATATTGTGGAGATCACCATAATACTCAATAGGATCGAAAACGGTTCGGAAGGTAAATTAAGAGAATTTGGGATAAATGATTTAAACGTGAGTTTTGTGGATGAAAAAAGATTGAGATTCGAAATCTCCATCCCGCTTGCGAATCATACCGCAGGAAATTATTCTCTTTTCCTGAAAGTCAAGGATTCAAGGAATGAGACAAAAGAGATGAAATTAGAATTCAGGCTTGAGATGAAAAGCAAGGAAGATGATGAGGGGCTTGATCTCTTCTTGGTTGGTTTGCCTATCTGTACAGGGATTGCGGCTCTTTCAGGCCTTGCAATCTATCGAAAAAGGTATAACGAATGGGATAAAGATGAGTATTATGATAAAGGTACGGGAAAGGAGGAAATCGAATGATGCCTAAAATTAAGAAAATCACTCTGCTGTTCCCGATTCTTTCCCTGATATTCCTGTTCGGGATCGCCTTGATGATTTTTGCAGGCGGCGCATCTGCCGAACTCGACCCTGACCCATACTGGATATCGGACATGGACGACAAATCGTACAGTGTGGCATGGGGAGATTACGACAAAGACGGCGATCTCGACCTTGCCGTTGGAAACAACGGTCCGAACCACATATACGAGAATGTGGACGGCAACCTGACCATGGAGCCTGTCTGGGAATCCCAGGACGATGCCGATACAAGGGTCACTCAGAAGGTAATGTGGGGGGACATAAACGGCGACGGCTGGCTGGACTTAGTGGCAGCCAATGGTGCCTGGGGCTCAGGGTATGATGTGGTCTATCTGAATAACGAAGGGAAAATCTCCACAACTCCAGACTGGAGGAACGATAACTCCGACCAGTCCGCAGGGATGGATTTAGGGGACTACGATGGGGACGGGGACCTCGACCTTGTGACCTCGAACTACAACGGCAGGGAATGCGTGTACGAGAATCGGGACGGCATGTTTACCACATCTCCAACCTGGCAGTCCTATTTATTCGACGACGGGACGTTCGATGCGGCATGGTTCGACGTGGATAATGACGGCGATCTCGACCTCTTCTTCGGCTGCTCGGGCACCATGGACAGCACGGACTCCAATGCCAACATGGTTTACATCAACAACCCCGATCTATGGGGGAGCCAGAGATTCGGGCAGTTCCCGGACTGGAGATCGAGCGATGAGATGTGGACAAATACGGTTCAGGCAGGCGACATCGATAACGACGGAGACATGGATATCATCACGTCAAATTGCTTCAATAATTACAACACGGTGGCGATGTACGAGAACACCGGCAATTCCCTTGACCCGGATTACAGCTGGAGCATCGAGGTCTACTGGCCCTTCGGCTGCGCCCTTGGGGATGTGAACCAGGATGGCTGGCTCGATATCGGGGTATCATCCTACTATTCCGTTGCAACCCTTGTGATGAACAACAACGGTGTCCTTGGCGATATCCGTGTCTGGAACAGTTCCGACAGTGTGCAGTCCTACCGCTGCGATTTCGGGGACATGAACGGGGACGGCTACCCTGAATTCGCAGTTGCGAACTACAACTCCTCGGACGGACCCGGGAACAATACGGTCTATCTGAACCACGTCCCGAGACCGTGGGTGATCATTGACTGCCCCCCGGAAGGAGAGGAGGTCAGCGGTACGGTGATGATCGAAGGAGAGGCGAACTACAGCAAGGGGTCAGTGGATAAGGTGGAGATAAGTTTCGATAACTGGGAAACGTGGCACACAGCCAACGGGACCGGGAACTGGACATTCGAATGGGATACCACCGTATTCGAGGACGGCAACTACACGATCGCGGCAAGGGCAAAGGCAGGTACGCTTTATTCGGACCCGGCAAAGGTGAATGTCACGGTAAGGAATGAGAACCACATGCCGGAGATCGAGATCACCGACCCGGAAGAGGAAGATGTGCTCGTCGGTATTTACCGGATCAGAGGAACGGCTTCGGACGAGGATGGGAACGACCAGATACAGCAGGTAGAGGTAAGGATCGACCATGGGGAATGGCGGGATGCGGAAGGGACAACTTCCTGGTCTTTCGAATGGGACACAACTGAAGAAGAAGACGAGGATCACACGATCTTTGCTAGGGCTTTTGATGGAGAGAATAATTCCCTGATTTCACAGGTCAATGTCACCGTCAACAACGAGGAACCGGAAGAAAATCATCCCCCGGAGATCGAGATCACTTCAATAGAGAAAACCGACGATTACACACTTCAAATCCAATGGACCGCCTCTGATCAGGATGGGGATACTCTAACTATCGACCTTTACCACGATTCCGACACCGACCCGGAAAATGGAAAGACCCCCATTGCCGAAGAGCTGGAAAACACAGGAAGCTACGACTGGGATATATCCGGTATGAC
>DAOVMN010000310.1 GCA_030630685.1 Thermoplasmata archaeon
CAAACTCACGGCACGAGCCTGTGCATATCCCTTGGAAAGAGGACCGCCTCCCGGATGTTCTCCAACCCTGCAACCGTCATCACCCATCTCTCCGCCCCAAGGCCCCAGCCCGCGTGGGGCGGCATCCCATACTTGAAGGCATTGAGATAGAACCCGAAGTCCTCTATGTCAAGCCCTCTATCAGCGATCCTCTTTTTCAGGAGCTCGTAATCGTGAACCCTCTGCGCCCCCGAGGTGACCTCCTTCTCCCTGTACATCAGATCAAAGCTGCGGCAGGTCCTATCATCCTCTCCGGGCATGGCGTAGAAGGGCTTTATCGCATCGGGCCAATCGGTGATGAAATAGAGATCCGGGGATTCTCCGGCTATGAGGCGGAGGGCCTCCATGGAGAGGTCCTCGCCCCATTCGATCCTTAGGCCCTTTTTCTTTGCGATATCCAGGGCCTCGGTGTAGGTTATCCTTGGGAAGGCCTCCACATTTTCCGGGATATTCATGCCCTCCATGAGCTCGGGTGCCTCCTTCCTTACGGTTTCATATCCTTCGACAATGACCCTCTCAAGGAGGTCCATAACATCATGATGATTGGAGAAGGCCATCTCGATGTCAATGGAGGTGAACTCGTTAAGATGCCTGACCGTGTCGTGTCCCTCCGCTCTAAAGGCCGGGCCGATCTCGTACACCCTGTCGAATCCCGTGGACATGAGTATCTGCTTGTAGAGCTGGGGAGACTGGTTAAGATAGGCCTCCCTCTCGAAATACCTGAACGGGAAAAGTTCCGTTCCTCCTTCGGTTGCCGCTGCAACGATCTTGGGTGTGTGTGTCTCGATGAATTCCTCATTTTCAAGGGTTCTCCTGACGGATTTGAGCAGGAGAGAACGAAGATAAAAAATCTTCCGTACCTCCTTTTTCCTGAGGTCGAGGAAGCGGTTGTCCAGGCGTGTGTCAAGCTCGGATTCCACCTTGTCCGCTACACCCAGGGGAAGTGGGACCGCGGCAACAGATAGTACCTCCGCACTCTCGGGAAGGATCTCGAAGCCGTTCATCACCTTCTCGCTTCTCTGGACCTTTCCTTTAGTGCGGATCACGCTCTCGCGGGTAAGGGTGGTGAGATGCTTGAAGAGTTCTTTGTTCGGCTTCTTCAGGAGGGTGAGCTGAAGGATGCCGGTGCGGTCCCTGAGAAGGATAAAGGCGATCCCTCCAAGGTTCCGGATGTCATGTATCCAGCCCGCCACCTCGGCCTCCTGGACATAGGATTCCCTGATCTCTCTGCAATACATTCTTTTCATCAGAGTTTCTTCATCTTCGAGAAGATTTCCTGGGCCTTGGTGGGACTGATGCCCTCGATCGCCACAAGTTCGAATGAGCGGGCCTTCTTCAGGGCCTCCAGGCTCTTGAAGCCTGCTTCATAGAGCCGTTCAGCGATCTCTTCGTCGATAACCTCGATCGAGGAGAGTTCTCCGATTATGGCGGCCTTGGCCATGTCGGTTGGTTTGCCCTCACCCGTCATCTTTTTGACCATCTCCTCCTTTAGCATCCGGGCCTCGGCGATCTCTTTCCTGGTCTTAATGGTCTCACACATATTCTCGAACACCCGGATGTTGTCCATGAACCAGTCGTCCCTTTCCTCCAGGGCCCGGGTCTTGAGCTTCAGCTCTTCATCGAGCTCCTGCGCCACATCATAGAGCTTGGCGAGTTTGTCCTTTTCCTTGCTGAGGTCGGCCTGACACTTCTCGAGTCTGGGCTTGTAATCTGCGGTTACTTTCTGCAGGTTGGTGACCTCCCTCTCCATTTCCCTGAGTTCCTTGTCCCTCTTCTCCAGCATCTCGTTAAGGGATTGTATCTCCTTCCCCTTCAATTCCAGTTCGGTATTCTGTTTTGAGATATGGTCGTTAGCTTCCTTCAGTGCCTTCTCCTGTATCTGGTAGGCGTCCCAGAGTTTGGCAAGGCGCTCCTGTTCCATTAGGTATTTATTTCGGTAATCCTTAGTCTCTGTGTCGGGCATGGCAAGCCTCCTTCTGATATGTTGATATGATCGGGGGAAGGCATTTATGAAAAACTATATAAAAATTCCTATTTTTGGTTGGATGCTTTTATCCTGTTTTTCTGGCAGAATTCGTGCAATGGTTTTTCAGGCTTACTGCAACGGCACAGCCTGATACAGCGATCTCAATGCTTTTCATGGGAGGGGAGGTTTTATATAGGATTTTTAGTATGCCCCATAACGGAGAAATCACATGGCGGTATCATCAGGTTCCAAGGTCCGGAAAACAGGTCATTACCCGGACACTGACACAAATAGTTATGGTATAGGGCAAAGGAGCATTAGTCTCAGCTTGGGGAAGCTTACCCATACTAAGGGAAAGGGGTTCAGCAACGGCAATGGGATTACTAATGGAAACGGAATAACCAATGGGAATGGAATAACCAACGGGAATGGACTAACAAACGGAAACGGGATAACCAACGGGAATGGAATAACCAACGGGAATGGACTAACAAACGGAAACGGGATAACCAACGGGAATGGAATAACTAATGGGAATGGCATTACCAACGGAAACGGGATTACTAATGGAAACGGAATAACCAACGGGAACGGGATAACCGACCTCAGAGGGTTTTATTCTCCCTTAGCCCAACGCCCAATCTCCTCATTCCTCTCCGGGAAAAGCCATAAGTTGATCGCCCTCACCATCACGGGACTGGTAATATTCTCCTCGATCTGGGTTTTTCTCTCATTCCAGGAAACGGACGGTATAGACATCGACGGGGATTTCTCGGACTGGGAAGGAGTTTATCCCTATCCGGACAGTCGAGGAGACGCCCCTCTGAATACCCTCGACATTGTGGAGTACAGGCTCCATCTTCACAACACGTTTCTCTCATTCTATCTCGAAGCAGATGGATTTATCCTCACCGGTGATGGAGAAAATCCTGATCTGGTGCAGATATTCCTTGATACCGATAACTCAGAAAGCACAGGTTACCGGATAAACGGCATGGGTGCCGATTATCTTATCGAGATATCAGGAAAGAAAGGGATCGTGCTCTATTCACAGCTCTACCAGTACAATGTGCGCTACCGCACCGATACTCCTCGAGGGACGCACGACTGGAATGCCTGGGAACCCCTTTACGAGGCTAGCGCGGATGCCAGAGGGAACAGGCTCGAGGCGCAGATATGGGAGGATGACGTCTCCCTGAGAGACAGGGACGACCTGAGGGTTTTGTTCAGGGTCTCGGATAGTTCCGGTAATGAGGATTTGTCCGATCTCGTTCTCTCCTTCGATGGTGCGGTGGCTGTTGAGACAAAATCCCTTCTTAATGGGCCCATCGGGGCCGGGGAGACAGAAATGGCCAGGATAATCCTCACCCCGTTTGGTGAGGAACCGGTATTCTTGAACAAGGTTGTATTCTCGGATAAGGGAAGCCTGTCAAGGACAGACAAAGTGCCC
>DAOVMN010000389.1 GCA_030630685.1 Thermoplasmata archaeon
ATCCGCGTCATCCGCGTTCCTATTCGCTACCTTACAACATTGTCCCTGTTCTCACCCCTCCACTCTCACCCCGAAAACCTATTTATTCCAAAATGTTCCTGCCGGGCACATGTACGACCAGAAGGCACTGGAAAGGAAGTGGCAGGATCACTGGGCAGAAAAGAAGATCTACCGATACGACCCGGAATCCGACAGGCCCGTCTACAGCATCGACAACCCACCCAGGTATGCCTCCGGCGCACTCCATGCCGGGCATGCGGTGCACTACACACACATCGATTTTGCTGCCCGCTACAAGCGAATGAGGGGCTACAATGTCATCTTTCCCTTATGTTTTGACGTGAACGGCATCCCAATCGAGGAACGGGTGGAACGGCTTCACAACGTTTCCCCCAGGGAGATCGGGAGGCAGGCTTTCAATAAGCTGTGTGCGGAGTTCGCTGAAAAGAACATAGGCGAGATGACACGCCAGTTCCGCATCCTCGGGGAAAGCATGGACGACACCTACTACTACCAGACCAATGCCCCCTACTACCGCCGCCTCACCCAGATCTCTTTTATCCGGCTCTATAAGAAGGGGCTTATCTACAAAGGGGAGTTCCCGATCAACTGGTGCCCCAGGTGCCAAACCGCGTTAGCGGATGCCGAGGTGGATTACGGGACCCGGCAAACCAAGCTCAATTACATTAAATTTCATCTGAAAGGCGATCCAGAAGAATACGCGCTCATTGCCACCACACGCCCCGAGCTTCTAACCACCTGCCAGCTCGTGGCGGTTTATCCGGAGGACAGGGAAAGAAAGCACCTAATCGGTAAGAAGCTTCTTACCCCGCTCTTCAACAAGGAGGTGGAGGTTATTGCGGACGACAAGGTGGACCCGAACTTCGGCACCGGCATCGTGATGATCTGCACCATCGGGGACAAGGATGACCTGGAGTGGGTGCACAGATACAGGCTTCCAATCGAGAAAGGAATCGATGAAGTGGGGAACCTGACCGAACTTGCCGGGAAATACGCGGGAATGTCCGCCACGGAAGGCAGAGAGGCCATGCTCGAGGACATGGAGAAAGAAGGCCTTCTGGTCAAGCAGGAAAGCATCGAGCAGAATGTGGGACGCTGCTGGCGATGTAAAACCCCGCTTGAATTCCTTGTGAAAGAACAGTGGTTCCTCAAGACCACCCCATTCAAGGAGGATGTGTGGAAGGCCGCCAATGAGATGGAATGGTATCCCGAGTTCATGAAGATCCGCCTGAAGGAATGGATCGACAGCCTGGAATGGGACTGGGTGATCTCACGGCAGAGGTTCTTTGCTACCCCCATTCCGGTCTGGGAGTGCGAGAACGGCCATGTGGTGCTTGCGGAGGAGGAGCGGTGCTATGTCGATCCTACCGTTGACGCCCCGCCTGTCGAGAAATGCCCGGAATGCTCCTTGCCGCTCAGAGGCTGCGAAGATGTGTTCGACACCTGGATGGATTCTTCGATCTCTCCGCTATTCATTGCGAGGTGGGAGCAGGATGAAGAACAATTCCAGAGGCTTTTCCCGGTCTCCCTCCGACCCCAGGCCCATGACATCATCCGCACCTGGGCCTTCTACACCATTCTGAGAAGCATTCTTCTCACACAAAAGCCGCCCTTCAGGGAGATCATGATGGACGGGTTCATCCTCTCGGAGGACGGCACCCCGATGCACACCTCGCTTGGGAATGTGATCGACCCGCTCAAGGTTCTTGAGGAGTATGGGGCCGATGCCCTCAGGTATCATGCTGCAACCTGCTCCCTTGGGATGGACAACGCATTCAGGTTCAAGGACATCAAGCGCGGGCAGCGCCTCCTCAGGAAGTTCTGGAACATCGAGATGTTCATCTCCAACGCCCTGAAGAAGGCCGAAATAAATCCCGCAGGGCTCGGGGGCATCCGTGAGGGGAACTATTCCCAGGTGGACCGCTGGATCCTCTCCCTTTATTCCGGCGTTGTTAAACGGGCAAGGGACAACATGGACACCTTCCAGTTCGACAGGGCAATGAGGGATATCGAGTATTTCATGTGGCACGAGTTCGCGGACAACTACATCGAGATGGTGAAACAGCGTGTCTATTCCAGAAAAGACCGGGCTGCGGCTTCCGCACTCTACACAATCGGCCTCGGCCTCGCAAAGCTCCTTGCACCCTTCCTTCCGCACATAACCGAGGAGGTCTATCACCTCCATTTCAGGCCGCACGAGGGGGGGGAGAGCATCCACCTAACCGACTTCCCGGAACCCATCCTTTACGATGAAGAAGCGGAAAAGATCGGGGAACAGGTAAAGGAGATCGTTGCCTCGGTGCGGAACTGGAAGTCCGAGTCCGGGATGCCGCTAAATGCGCCCATCAGAAGAATCGAGCTCGTGGGGGCGAAGGGGGTAAAATCCGAGGAAGAGGTTATAAAAGATGCGCTTTCCATCCAGGAGCTCGTGTTCTCCGAGACCACGGACCTTCACGAGGAGGTTGTAGGCCTGAAGCCTGTTCATGCGAGGATCGGGCCCAAATTCCGCCAGAGGGCCAGGGAGGTTGTGGAGTACCTGAAAAAAGCAGACCCGAAGATGGTCGCATCCCAACTAGAATCGGAGTCCGGGGTTAAAATCAGGTTTAGGGATGGGAGCGAGGCCGTTCTGACATCGGAGTTCGTGGAGGTGGAGAAGGCTCTGGTTGCACACGGGCATGCGGTGCAGGTGCTGAGGATAAAAGGGGGCGTGGCGATTGTTGAGGGG
>DAOVMN010000208.1 GCA_030630685.1 Thermoplasmata archaeon
ATCCATGCAGCTCGCCATCACCTTGGCCTGTGTGTATTCCCATCTGACTCCCGCGGAGGCCCTCACAGCGGCCACGATAAACGCCGCCGGAGCAATCGGCATGGAGAAAGAGGTGGGAAGCCTGGAGCCAGGAAAAAGGGCCGATATCCTTATTCTGGACGTTCCAAACCACAGGCACATCCCGTATCATTTCGGTGTGAACCTGGTGGAGGTTGTGGTGAAGAATGGGGAGGTTGTTGTTTGCTGATCACAGAAATCAAAGCACATACTTGAACAATCTCATCCCATCCGGCACCTGTACCTTTTCCTGATAGACCTCCCAGTAATATGCCCTTGCCTCGCCAAGCCTCCGGAACAACTCATGATCTTCGTCCGGCCGATGAATGGCAATAATCTCACCATCTCGATCGACCAAGAGGAGTTTGCTGCAGCGATTCAGGATGCCCGCCGTGCCGATGCTGCAGACCGCCACAACCTCGTTGGCCTCGACCCTCTGGATCAATTCACCGTATGTCACATCCCGTTCCTCGACATGGACCCCCATGCGGCCGAGTATCTTCACTATACCCTGAATTGTTACAGACGGCAGGATCAAAGGACTTTCTGGGATCTTGATGACAGTACCATCGCGCAGCGCGAAGAGACAGCATGAGGTATCCCATTCCGTGATCAGTCGAGACTCAAGTTTTGCGTGGGGTCTGTCATCCAGAAACAGCGCCGAGGCCGCTTCCGGGAGTATCTTCTTTGCCTGATCCACGGCCTTAATGCTCATCAGGTAATTGACACCCAGCTTCAGGCATCCCGTACCGTTTATGCTGATTGCACGTACCATGTTCGGCACCACAACACCACTGAAAGGCTCACCAAGATAGCTGTCGTACCGACACACAACGGCACGAATGGAGGGGTTCTTTGGGAATGTCACACCAATGGATTGATCCTCATCAACGGTAAATGGCCGCAGGTATCCCTGGGCACCAAGTTCTGCCATCTCTTCGATAAAGGCCCGCATTTCCGGTGCTTTCAAAAATTTGTGAACAAAGACATCAACCATCTCCTCGATGGTTGGAACAAGGTGCTGTTGATCCCTTCCTAAGTTGAATGAGATACCCCGCTGAAAGCGTTTTAGGTTCCTGTCCCAATTAAGAAAAATGATTTCTGGTTGGGCTTTTTCGTTCTTCTTACAGAAAAAGCGAATGCCCTCGAAAGCCAAAAATAGGCCATAATGAATGGAACGGGATACGGCAAACACCCGTGAATCTGGTTCTAATAGATCAAACCGTCTATCTCTTAGCAAATAACGCATCTGCCTGGGCGCCCATTCAATGCCTTCGAATCCTGCCATGGAATGCCTCTTTTTGATCAGATATGCGGAATCAAATCCTCTTAAAATAATATCTTTTTGTTCGCGATGCATGGGAGGCTCAAGACACCATAAAGCAATCTATTTATGCGATAAACGGGTTCTTTGCGGTATGATAAACACCAACGAGAAATCCACTGAAGAGGTGATCGGGATAGCCCGCGAGGCCGCTGAGAAGAAGGGCATCAGGCACGTTGTTGTTGCTACCACCAGGGGCGAGTGCGGGAAGGCGTCTGCGGAGATGATGAAGGGCTCGGATATCGAACTCATTGCAGTAACCCACAGCACAGGTTTCAAGAACATAGGAGAACAGGAGCTCCCCGAAGATGTAAGGAAAGAGCTAAAAAGTTCCGGAGTCCGTATCATAACCGGGACCATGCCTTTCCATGGGATAGACGACTGCCTGAGAAAAACCAAGGGATTTTATTCCACAAGTATCGCGATGGCAGACGCCCTCAGATTGATGGGCCAGGGGACCAAGGTGTGCGTTGAAATTTCATGCATGGCCGTGGATGCCGGTGCAGTGCCCGAAGGTGAGGACATCATTGCCGTGGCAGGTAGCAGGTACGGGGCGGATACCGTGCTGCTTATTAAAACAGCGTGCACGAGAAGGATCCTAAACACCAGGGTTCGGGAGGTTATTGCAAAGCCCACGGAGTGGTGAGGAACATGCACTGGTGCGCCATCCGTACCATGAAGGTTGTGGCCTGACCTGTGCATGGGAATAGCTCTGTCTTTCCTTCCGTGATCCTGACAACCTTACCAAAGAGGGCAGAGACGGAATGGATATCCGCCCTTCCTATCGAGAAGGGAATTCGTGCTCTGCCGTCGGTCATGTTTTCCCCAGCCCCTTGACCAGCACGAAGAAAAACATCGAGAATATCCTCGCCAGCCCTTCCGACCTCGCCCACAAACAGGTTCTTTCCCTGAGCGGTTCCTTTCTCTCATCCCAGCTTACGGTACTGATGACACACTCCGAATCGTCGGCAACCACCAGCGTCCCGGATGAAATATCCTTCCGGTGACCTTTGCCCTCTCCCGGGTGCATACTATCGTGCAATCCCTGCGAGTCAACAATATGAACTTCGGACAATCCCAGGTTCCCGCCGACCTCCGGTGAAACAAGGATGGACACTTTTATCCCGTTCTTCTCCGCCTCTTTCAGGTCATCCAAAAAGTCATAAATGTCACTCGATGTCGCCACCTTCAAATTCTCCTTCGCACCTCTGATAACCTCCCTGATCTTTGCCAGGACCTTCTCGTCGCCCCTGACTGTCCAGAACGATTCCTCTTCTATGTGGGTTACGACCTCGGCAGCTTCCAGGCTCTCGGTTATGTCCTTCTTGGCGCTCTCCAGGTTCTCGCGCATTTCTTCGATCTCTTTCTTCCTGTAATTTTCCAGGCTTTCAAGAGCCGAGTCCAGGGATGCCAGCCTGTATCTCAAGGGTTTTCCCTCCTCGATAATTACTGCACCTTTCTTCTCCAGCGAACGCAGCACTTCATAAACAGAGGACCTGGGCACCTTAGAAACTTTTGCTACCTGGGAAGCGGTGCCTTCCTCGATCTTATAGAGTGCAACGAATGTTTTTGCCTCGTAATCCGTGAGGCCGAGCAGTTTCAGTTTTTGGATTGGCTCCTGGTCCATGCCTCTTGGAAATAAAAAAACTATTTATAGTTTCTCACAACTGCGAGATATATGTTGTTAATGAGGGTCACAACAGGCTCGTGAGATTCTTCAGGACTGCATACTCGTGAGAAGTTCGGGAATTGATCTCTCCATCTCGAATTCTCACGGAGTTTATAAAAAGATTCTTGCGTTGTGGGAAGAGGTTTTGAACGGATGAAGCAGAACAAGAAATCTTAAATAGGATTTGGAAACTAAATGGGATAAATATTTACAGATTAAGAGGCCTTAACATGTCCAATGTCAAAACAGAAGTTATTGCCATGATCCAGGGGATGCCGAAAGATGCTGATATTCAGGACATTATGGCAGAACTGTACTTCAGACAAAAGGTTGACCGGGGTCTGGAAGAGCTGGATGAGGGAAAAGGTATTCCCCACGGTGAAGTAAAGGGGCGCCTAAAGAAATGGCTGAGTTGATATGGTCCCCTGGAGCGGCAAGGGATCTCGAGGAGATCTGTGAATATATCGAAAAGGACTCCGAATATTATGCCCGTGTTTTTGCACAGCAGGTTGTAGCGTTGATCGAGACGATCCCCGATTTCCCGAATGCAGGAAGAATCGTGCCCGAATACCAGCGCAGCGATTTGAGAGAAAGAATATTCCAGAATTATCGTATTGTATACCGCATAAAACCGGATTCTATCGAGATCGCTGCGATCGTTCATGGGGCAAGACTTTTGCCTGACATGCGGTTATGAATTGAAGGGATCGAAAAGTGCTTTTTCTTTGTCTGTATTCCCTCTCCCCTTTCAGGAGTTTTTCTGTGTCGATGTCGATCCAGGCGACCTGGTCTCCGGTGAAATGAGCAATGTCTTGTGTCACGGCGCCCGTCCCGCAGCCTCCCGCCCCGGTCATCCCGGACTCCTGCATCACCCTCAGATTATTATTTTCAAAGGATCGCCTGTTGTTAAGGTGAATAACAACAAATCATATTAACGATATGTGACGATCCAACCCCTGTAAATCATCAAACCCCGCGAGTGATAAAATGACCAACCTGAAAATAATGGAAAGAACAGGCGAAATAGTAAAAAACCACCCGGGAACCGTTGTAGTAATCATACTGCTCATCACGGTACTGAACATCTTCCCCATGATGAACATGGAAGAGGAATCCGACATGAGCGTTTTTGCCCCGGATGATCCGGTTATCGAGGCAGAGGATACAATCGATGCAGATTTTCCCGACCCGGTGCAGAGGGTTTACACGATCGTGGTGGCAAAGGACGGGAACATTCTCACTAAAGAATGCCTGCTCGAACTGCTCGAGATCGAGAACAGCATCAGGACGGACAGGGATGCAAAGACATATCTCATCGATGACCCGAATAATGTGACAAGCATCGCAGATGCGATCAACCAGACGCTTTTCTACGGTTCCGGCACGACCCTTGAAGGGGCAAGCGCAGTGCAGTTAGACGATGCGATAGCGCAGGCGCTTCAGATCCCGGAACTGGCGGCGATGGTCTCGAAGGACCTAAAAACCGGTGAGGACGGGCACAGCGCAAAGGCAGCCATTATCGTGACACAGATCGTCTATGACCCCCTGGACCCGGATAACGAAGACGGTCAGTTGGCGGTAAAAGATGCAGTCATGGATACGGATCGCCGGGAGACGAAAGTGGGAGTTTTAGCGGGCTTCGAGACGGAGATGGAAGAGAGCATGACCGAGGGTGTGACCCTTTTGCCCATCAGCCTTGTTCTGATAATTGTCATACTCTATCTCAGCCTTCGCCGGGTGAGCGATGTTATTTTGTCGGTGGTGGGGATCCCGATAGTTTTCATCTGGCTGTTCGGGATCAGTGCCGCCCTGGGTATGAAGATGACAATGCTGTCCTTCTTCACA
>DAOVMN010000242.1 GCA_030630685.1 Thermoplasmata archaeon
CACATTTGGCAGGGGTCGTCCAACTGTTTCCACCCTCTGGTCAAGTGTGTCATCGAACCTTGTCAATGTGACCAACGAGCACTCGGTCAAGCCATAACCTATGCAGATATTGCATTTCATGATATTCATGATCCCTTCCATCGTATCCACGGGACAGGGTGCACCGGCAATAATTCCTGTGCGCAGGGAGGTCGTATCATAGTTCCTCACTTTCAGCACCTCTAATTCGCGGATGAACATGGTAGGGACACCATGGCATACGGTGCACTTCTCTTTCTCGATCGTTCTCAGCACATCCTCGGGCTCGAAGGTCTCCATGACCACGATGCTCGCACCATGAACCACTGTCAAGGCGATGCCAAGTACGCAGCCGAAAAGGTGTGAAAATGGGACTGGAACAAGGAAGCGATCCCTGTGTGTGACCTGCATGATCGATGCGGAATCCTTAGCATTTGCCACGATATTCGTGTGACTGAGCATGGCTCCCTTCGGTTTCCCGGTTGTACCGCTGGTGTAGATAATGGATACCACATTATCGAGATCGTTCTGAAAGCGTCTGTCCGTATACTCCTGATTCTCCCGCCAATCGTTGCCCATCTTTAGCACGGATCGATATGAGATCATACCGTTCGACGATTTTGCTTCGAAAGGTTGAGTCCTTCCTTCGGAGCCCTCATCGGCCTCCCCAACAACGATAATATGCCTGAGTTTTGGAAGGTTTGGTCTTATCCTGTTCAGCATGCCCAGGAAATCACTCTTGCCGAACCTCTTCGAGGTCACGACAGCCACGGAATCGGAATGTCCGAGGATGTATTCGGCCTCCGAGGCCTTGTACCAGGTATCCATGGGAACCAGTACGGCACCTGTCCTGGCCACGGCAAACAATGTAACGATCCACTCAGAGTTGTTCGGCATCCATACCGAGACCTTATCCCCGGCTTTGATGCCCAGTTTCACAAGACCGCCTGTTAGGCGATTCACCTCGTTATTAAACTCGGTGTATGTCATCCTTCGCTCTTTCTCGCCGAAATAACAAATGGCCTCTTTGTCCGGAAACGCTATTGCAGACCTGTCCAATGTTTCGCCAAGTGTCAACATTCTGAATAACCTCCATTGAGAACGGATTTGACGGGAGGATTTTGATATGGGATAAATGTTTTTCGAGTGCCACATCATTCTTTGTTGTCATTTCCCCTCTCCAATGAAAAATTATGTGAAAGCACAAATTAGCGACGATAGATCACGGATCTCGCTATCTGAACCTATACATCGCTCATTCCCACCTGCACAACCTTACCATCTCCCCGGTGAATTTCACCCAGTCCTTAAAAACAATATCCGGCTGAAGATTATCCTCGTGGGTCTCCTTCCCCCACGGCATCTTTGAGAAACGCCATTTCCTGCACAACCAGGCGGTTTTCATTCCCACAGCATGTGCACCAATGACGTCATAGTTGTAGGAATCCCCGACATGCAACACCTTTTCAGGGGCATCCTCCAGGCCAAGTTCCCTGAGCGCTGCCTGGAACGGTATAGGAGAGGGTTTCAGGGCGCCAAGTTCCTCCCCCTCGATGATGGCTGTCCACGGGAGTTCCATGAATCCCATGTATTCGAGTTTCTTGTGAGGGGGGTAGTCTGTTACCACGGCAATGTTGATACCGTTGTCAACGGCTTTCCGGAGGAACTCCTTTGTTCCTTTGTATGGTTTTACCGTTTTGAAATCGACGTTCCATCCGTTGTATAGAACTTTTTCTATCATACTGTAACATCTGTTAAAATCCCTGCTGGTTTGCTCGGATATGATCTCTGCCTGACGCTTTCGAAAGTCGGTCTGCACCCCCTCCTTTCGGATCACCTGCCTTGCCTTGGTGAGTTGATAGATCCAGTACACATTCCATCCCCATTTAAACAGCCGTGGGATCATCATCCTCGGATAGTTGTACAGGGTGGCATCAACGTCAATGGTCATGGCTTCCAGTTCTTTCCAGCCGACCTCTTCTTTCCTGCTGTTCATGATCTCAGCCCCCGAATGTTGTCCATGAAATATAAGTTCTCCTAATTAAGTAATACCCCCCAGGAATATTCGCTGTTCCCCGTCCATTGGCTGCAATCATCCTTGTGAACATGCCCATTCTCATCTGTGTACTCCAGTTCAATAATCTCGGATGGGAACTCATTGTAGAAGAATTTATTCTTCCAGTACTTCTTCCTCTCGAAGGCGTAGGTGGTCTTTCCTAGTGTTCTTATCTTGATCTTCAACTTCTCCTCACATAGACTGCCCCATGCTTCAGTCTCCGGCATTCCTCTCTCGTCGCGTGAGATGTGGTAGCGAACGTTCTCGAACCTTTTCGTTTCCTTGCCTTTAGGTGTATAGTTGAGGTTCTTGTTCATGAACTTGAACTTGTTATCCATCCATGGTCTGTCCTCCACCTTTCGTCGGAACATCAAGGGCCCGATAAACGAGGTGAAATATGTCAGGTAGGAGCCGTCGTCCCTGTGGAACACTCCCCAGAGCCAGGGTACAGTAGGAGAATTGAGTGTGATGTTCTGCATATAGAGACTTCCCTCGATACTCCGCTTGCTCCCCATGATGCTCAGCGATCCTGAGAATCCGGCATTGTATATCTTCAATGCATCGAACCCCATTTTCTTTGTCAGGAGAGTGCGCTTGTATCCGACAGGCGGCGGGTTCGGGGCAACACTTTCTATTCTGAGATCGAAATCCTCGGGGTCCCTGCAGAACCGAAGAAAGAACCTGTTATCGTTACCAATGTGATGGACATCCTCAGATACTATCTCGACACTTCCGTCCTTCACCGTGTTCTCAAATATCGAGACATGAGGGGTTGTTTCGTGAAACCGCTCTCCATCCCAGAACCACCAGGTGGTCATCCCGTTGTACGAGAAATTCTCTGGAGTACCGGTAAGCTCGTCTGCAGGTCCCCAATCCACACCATTGGCAGTAACATCCGGATAGGTCTTTGTTGTCCAGAATGCAACGATCTGTTTTCTGACACCGTCCTCTTTGAACATGAACATCCACCACCACCAGACAAAGCTCTCTTTCGTTGAGAAGAACCGCACAGGTGGGAAGTCACGCAGATATTCCGGGTTTTCCGGTGGGGTCATCGTATCGATATGTTCGAACATGCAATACACGGGATTCAATATATTCTATTTATTTTTTCACCACATTTTAATATGCTTACCATCCATCTATTTTCCATCAGCAAAGTTATCAATGCAACTGAATTATAATTCACCACTTTGTTGAGTTCAGTAAAAGCGATCTTTAATTTTTCCGTATCCACCAAAAACTTTATTTGTAATTACATTATCGTCACAATGTAGCTATTAAGTAACTATTAAGTAACTATATGTGATCACATGCCAGGAGAGCAAGCGAAATTCGAGGTCTATGGCCAGGAAATGATCGAAAAGATCGTCAAGCCTTCGGGGAACTCGGGCAGGGTTTACCTCCCTCCGGATTGGGTTGGGAAGCACGTGAAGATCATACGAATCGATTGAGGCATTATATGGCAGATTACACCATCCGATCCATGAAATTAGATGATATCGAAACCGTTGTAGGCATCCAGGAGACCATCATCAAAAAGAAGGTGGCAGCCCGGTGGCAGAAGGCGCTTGAGCATTACATCGACAAGGATCCGAAGTCATGCCTCGTAGCAGTCATCAAGAGAAAGACAAAGGATATCATTATCGGTTTTATTGTTGGTGAGATAAAGATATGGGGTTTCGGTCTTCGCCAGAGCGGTTGGGTCGAGATTATAGGTATAGATCCCACGTACATGGGGATCGGAGTGGGGCACGCTCTGGGCAAGCGATTACTCAATTACTTCAAGAGAATGAAGGTTGACGGAATATATACCGCAGTAAGATGGGATTCGGGAGACCTTCTTTCATTCTTCAAGTCCCTTGGATTCGAGCATTCGGGATTTTTGAACCTCGAATATACTGCGAAGAAAGAAAAATGAACCATAAAATCGGAGGTAAATGACCATTGGAGGAAATCAAATGATCGAGCAATTCAAGGAATGGTACGAGAACCGCCACGAGTACGCAAGAAAGTGGAAGGAGCGCACCGGGGGCAAGATAGTAGGGTGCTTCTGCACCTATGCACCGGAGGAGATATTCTATGCTTTCGATGTGCTTCCCGTGCGGGTCCTGGGAAGCCATGAACCACAGGACGTGACAGAGCCTCATATCTTCGGTATGTTCTGCCCCTTCTGCAGGGATGTCCTGGCCC
>DAOVMN010000352.1 GCA_030630685.1 Thermoplasmata archaeon
CGTCGTATTCTCGTTTTGGCCATGTAGCCCACATATAGGCTACAATATATAAGCCTTTCGACTGCAAGTTGTGCCTTCTATTCTGGACTTTTTCAAGAACGAAAGAATTTGTAGCCTATAAAACCCATAATGTCAAGTTATTAACTGCACCATTAATAATAAT
The DNA here is from genome assembly GCA_030630685.1 of Thermoplasmata archaeon. Taxonomy (GTDB): domain Archaea; phylum Thermoplasmatota; class DAOVMN01; order DAOVMN01; family DAOVMN01; genus DAOVMN01. The sequence continues at coordinate 164 of DAOVMN010000352.1, forward strand.
ATCTTCACATACGGATGCATTCATATTTATGGTGGAGATTACAATAATATCAGTTACTGTACAATAGAAAACAACACGGGCACATCAGCATCAAGCGGAAGCATAACAATAGGTGGATGTTTTAATAAAGTATCACATTGCAAAATATGTAATAATACCGCAACCTATGGAGGTGGCTTTAGTATCAGTGGACACAAGAATATTATTGAAAACTGTTCAGTTGAAACGAATCAGTATTATGGTTTTTATTGTACTGGAGCTGATGAAAATACAATCGTAAATTGTTCCGTTGAAGGGAGTGATTATGGGATATATCTAAAGTTCTCTCGTAATAATTCCCTCAGAAATTGTATTGTTCGTTCGAACAGGATAGGCGTTTATCAGACCGATAATTTCGACAAACCATCAATGGGGAATCACGTGCATAACTCTAAGATTTATGATGGTGAAGAGTTTGGGATGAAAGTGACGGATAAATCGATATTGAACGCCACCTACAACTGGTGGGGCGATGATTCAGGCCCATATCACCCAACCAAAAATCCGTGGGGAAAAGGAGACACAGTTACCGATTATGTTGAATTTGACCCATGGCTTGGAAAGGAAACTAAGCCAGAAGAAAACAGAACAATCTGGTATGTGGACGATGATGCACCGGATGAAGGGAATGGCTCAAGAGAGCACCCGTTCAACAAAATCCAGGATGCAATCGATGCGGCGGAGGAGGGGGGCACAATCTATGTGTGGAAAGGAGTTTATTACGAGAATGTTGTGGTGAATAAGACGGTTAACCTGGTTGGGAACGGGTCGGCAGATACCAAGATCTATGGTGGGGGAAACGGTGATGTCGTCGTGATCACTGCCGATAAGGTGATAATTAGCGGATTCCGTGTGACGAACAGCGGAACCATCCCAGGGGATGCCGGGATCAAGGTAACCTCAAACAACAATACGATCTCCTCGAACAACTGCTCATACAACAGAAACGGGATCTATCCGAAATGCAGCAGTGGTAACATGTTCATCAACAACACATGCTCGAACAACAGCCTCCATGGGATCACATTCGGCTATGGCGATTCCGACCACAACACACTCATTGGCAACGATTGCTCTTCGAACAAAGGGTTGGGCATCTATATCGGCTTCTCGGAATACAACATCCTGACCGAGAACACGTTCACGTTCAACGATGGCTATGGTATCTACATCAATGCCTCCTCACACAACACCCTTTCAAAAAATATCTGCTCCTGCAACAACCTGAATGGTATCCACCTCAGGGATTCTTGCAACAACACACTCTCCAACAACACCTGCAACACAAACAAAGGTAATGGCATCTGTATCAACTCCAGCAACCACAACACACTTTCCAATAATACATGCAACTTCAACAACAACGGCATATTCCTCGAGTATTACAGCAATAACAACACCCTCTCTAACAACACCTGCTCAAACAACGAATGCGGCATTAATCTCTCGCATTCAAGCCATAATACCCTCACCGGCAGCACAATTTCAGGTAACGCGGTTGGGATCCGTCCGGGCAACCATTCTCATGAAAACACTGCCCATTACAACAACATTTATGGGAACACGAAATTCGGCATCAATGCCACTGAAAACAATCGCACAATAGACGCCACCCACAACTACTGGGGTTCCGATTCCGGGCCATACCATCCCGAAAAAAATCCAAACGGGAAAGGCGACAATATTACGGATTGCGTGGAGTTCGAACCCTGGTTTGATGAGGACGGCAATCTTCATTACTTAAAAACAAATGAAAAGGATGAGGAGGATACAAACCCGTTCATCCTTGCCATTCTGTTGATAATTCTGGGGATGTTGTTGACAATGTTGGCAATATTACTCATTTCGGTGTTTGTTGTTCGTTTACCGGAATAGAGTTTTAGATGATTACTTTCCGAAAAACAAGACAATAGGCAATGTCTATTTTATCCCTTGCATTCATGAAAAACTGTAGGTTATGTGTCCCCTGATACTGAGAAAAACGAACCCTGCACAAACCTCTTTTCGTTCTTCACATATAGTCCACCCGAACCCCTCAAGTTTTAGGCACTATGTCCATTAACCCCAACCGTTCTAGAATATTTCTTGCCTTCTTTGTGACCTCTGAAGTCGAAACAGTTCCGTCCCGAGTTCAAATCCAGGCCCATGAAACCTGCTCCCATGTTTCATCATCTGGTGAAGAATGCACTGAAGGCCAAGGAAGGAAAGCAATAATTCTGTTTGACCAAGAATCAAAGGAAAGCAATAAATAAGATGACAAAAACAGTATAATCATGACAAAAAATTCAAAATCAGGCATGTTTTTTGCCGCTTTACTGGGAATTATGCTCGTTCTCCAGATTCTTGTCCTCACTGGAGATGAGGTTAGAGCAGAGGAGCCTATTTCGGAAGACTGGCCCATGTTCCGCCTGAACCACCATCACACCGGTTACAAGGAAGGTTTTGCACCGGATACCAACGACACCTTATGGATCTTCGACACAAACTCCACTCGATGGGTGGTTTCCTCTCCCATGATCGTGGATGATTACGTCTATATCGGTTCTGATAACGCAAAGTTCTACAAGCTCTACCTTGAAAACGGCACCGAGGTCTGGAGCTATGTGGTAAGAGAGGGTTCGGGCGGCTGTCTGGCACAGTTCTGGTCATCCCCTTGCGTGGACAAGGAGAACAACATGGTCTTCGTTCATGCCAACGGGGTTCACGCCATCAACATGACCACAGGGGAAAGGATCTGGCATTTCGGGACACAGAACAGGGAATTCTGCTCCCCCGTGGTTCATAATGGTGTTGTGTTCGTGGGCTCATACGACGAGCACGTCTATGCGATACCCGAGTTCGA
>DAOVMN010000291.1 GCA_030630685.1 Thermoplasmata archaeon
CGCCCGCATATCGCACCTGCCTCGCCCATGGGTACAACCGGTCTTGTGATCGTAAGGGGCTGGCTATACTGCATCGGAGTCTGTGCCCGGGCATACGTGGGTGCTTGTCTTGGCGTGTAGATTTGTGTTTGCCCTGGTGTGTGGATTGGTGTTTGCCTTGGTGCATGAAGCGGCAGGTAGTCACGGCAGTTCCAGCAGTAGTATCTCTGGTACGTCGGGATGTAATCGGCTGCGGTGCCGCACCTTTGACAGAGGTGATTTTGCTGGGATGCGGTAGGCATACCAGAGAACGTCCCTGGCGTATCCCGGGCGTAAGCAAAGCCCCCACCTGCATAAGGTCCTTGAGCAGCGTCCTCCCAGGAATCCTCTTCGACAGCGCCCCTTCTGTGGTGGAGGAAGAAGGCGATGCCGGCAAGAGAGACGATTGCAAGAATACCGCCCACAAGCAGCATACTTACACTATCGTCTCCTTCACCTTCCCTAACCTTCGAGGGATCGGCATACTTTTTATTGAAAGTTTGTGCGGTCTCCACGGTTTGCGGGGAAAGGGCGTAGGTTGACATCGGCATATCCTCATCCAGCTCGGAAAGGTCAGCCGTTTTCATCATCACGGTACGGTGATGAGTTGGAGAGTAGTAGCGATAGGCAGCCGCCTCCTCGTCCTCATCATAATACTCATCAGGGTCGCGCTGGGTAATGACGAGGCAATCCACAGTGCTGCCATCAGGCATCGTTACCATCTCCCTGTCAACGATCTCACATTGAAGCTCCACCTCCTCTGTCTCCTCATGGATGACCCCGTTTTCGAAAGGTGGTGAGTTGAGCTCTGATGAAGTAAGGTCCATTTTTTCGGACATCGAAACTTCCCCTTCCCCGGGCATGTCACCATCTATCGAGGCTTTTATCTTTCCGCCATAATTTCCCGAGATGGTGGTCGTGTAGCTGAGGTTCCACACATCACCGATGTTCTCGGAAGGCGGCACACTGTTCAGCCCGGGAGAATAAAGAATATTGATATCGGCATGGGCATCCCAGGTGTATTTAAGGGTGACGCTTCCGTAGCTGATATCCAGGGTGTCGAGGTAGATCTTGTCGTTTTCCCAATCGTAGTCCATGTCGCCCTCCTCTTCGTCTATGAAATCCTTGGTCTCCATGGTGATCTTGCCTGCCGTTTCCAAAGAGAAGGTCTGCCTGGTGATGGCCAATGTATCCACGTCCCGATATTCGTATCCCTTTGCCAGCACCGCTATCTCGACCCCAATAGACAACTCCATGGTCTTCCTTTCCTTCGGGATGTCCCAGTTCTCGTCCATGTCCCCCTCCACATCCGTGTAGTGCCCTTCTTTATAGAGGTTTCCAGTGATCGTCATGTGAAAACTGCCGTGAAGACCAAAGCTCGCTGTGTTCTTGATTTTATACTGGGGGGATGTCTCCAGGACCTCGGAGATCAGGTAGGCACCCACGATGCCGTCGAGCTCTATATCGAGCTCCTCAATTTCAGAGTCACCGAGGTCCGTTTCATTTTCAAAGAACTTTGACAGGAATTCCTGGTAATTGAAGCTCATGGAGAGCTCTTCTTGATATCCCATACACCACTTGTCACCGCTCTTCCAGCTTGCCGGGCCGGATGGGCTGGCCGAGCCTACTTGATAGAACGGGAGCAGTGCTCCTATCATGAGCATACCGAGCATCACGACTGAGAGCATTTTTAGCCAGATTCTTTTCCCATTTTTAGGATGAACGTTCATGATCTCACCAAGAGGGACGGCACATTACAACAATATATACTTTGTGCTTTGTTTGCCCTGTTCGATTTTACGGGCCCATTCATTCAATCACGACAAGCTCCTTCTCGATCTCGCCTGGAGAAACGCCCTCGCCGAGCCCGCGGAATATCTTCCTGAGGTTGCTGATCTCGAATTCCCTGGCCTGGGCAAAATGCAGGGACGGGCCCGCTGTGTTGATGTACCTGAGGGCCAGCTCATACGTGAATTTCAGGAGCCTCCTGTCAAGTCCCCTTTCGGCAGCGAATATGTCCTCCGCCACCATCTCGTAGGGGGTGCCCTGAAGCTGTCTGAGGGCCTCCTCAAGGCTCTCCGAGGCGGCCATCTGCAGAAGCTCCCATTCCCCCAGGCCCTTCCCGGCCAGGATCAGATGCCTGGTCTCCAATTCTTCTCCCATCTCCCTTAATCTGAGGGCGAGCTTGATGTTCTGGATATCCGAATAGAAACTGAGGTATTCGTGGTAAGGCCTCTTCCAGACCTTCAGGCCCTCAATCGTTTCTCCCATCTGGTTAAAATAGAACTTATCAAGTGCGGAATCCGGTTCACCAGGTTCCGGAATCCCTTCTTCAAACGCCTTTTCCATTACCTCTTTGTAGGGTGTGTATCTGAGGATGTAGGGGATATCCGATAGCCCCTCCGCCTCTTTCAGGAGTTGGAGGGTCTTGCGGTCAAGGCCGCCCACGGGATCGGCTTGCCACTCTTTTTCATGGAACATCGCCCTTAGGATTCTCTTCAGTGTGAGGATTTCATGCCTGAGAAGGAAGGTATCGAAGAGCGGTCTCGAGGGAGCGGGCATCTCGTCCTTCACCATCTCGATAACCCCCACCATTATCGTGCCCAGCTCCCTATCCAGGGAATCGATATCGGATTCCTGGAATGGAAAATCCCTGGAAGTGGCGGCACTGACGGCCTCCTGAAGTCCCTTTGATGTCAGGACCCTGCTCAATCCCTGGCGTGTGACGAACTCGTTGCCCATGGCGGAATATCGTGCGTTCGGGTAGGCGGCACCAAAGAAGGCAGAGGCCCTGCTCTTCACCCGATAGGCAATAAAGATAGCCGCAACCACAACAATGCCCAGAAGGATCAGGGGAATATTAAACATGTCCATGATCACCCCTTCAGGGAAACAGCCTCCGGGCAGCCAGGTCTCTGATCTCGCTCCTTTTCCTCTGAAGTATGCCCTCGAAGGTGTTGTTCACCCTGAGCTTTTTGTCTAAGGAATACACCACCACGCCTCCGGAACCCGATGCAACCTCGCTGATGAGTTCCACACCTGGAGCCCCTGTCAGAAGCTCTCCATCCTCGGGCCGTGTCACGGATACCAGGCAGCGTTCCCCAACCTGCTCCTTCCCTTTTTCGACAAGGCCCATGAGCACCTCGCGGTATTCCTTTTTTGGCAGTTCCATGAGCGAGGAAAGGGCAGATTCTATGCACGCCTGGATAATGGATTCCTTCACCCGGAGGATGTTATCCCTGGCTTTCCTTCTCGCCTCTGAAATGAGGATGTCCACCCTGGCCTGGATTTTTTCCTCCATCTCTCTTTGAAGGGCATTCTTCTTTCTTTCTAACTCCTTCTCGAACTCCCTTCGAATGCCTCTCGCCTTCTCCTTAGCCTCTGCGATCCTGGTGTTTGCCTGCTCGTGGGCTTCCTGCTTGATACGGGAGACGATCCCCTCGATGCCCATCGTGTCCACGCTCTCAGAGAAGGCCGACGCCTTTCATCAGAAGGATACCTATCAGAAGTCCGAATACCGCCATGGTCTCAGGCATTGCTGCAAGAATAATGCTCTTACCCGAACTTCCGGGATTCCTCGGGAGGGCGGA
>DAOVMN010000456.1 GCA_030630685.1 Thermoplasmata archaeon
AATGATAAAACCGATTTCTACATCGAAGGCGATCTCAGCGACCTCGAGGAAGGAAACAGCATAGACATCGGCGTGAGGGTCAAGAACACCGGAACGGCCGAAACAGACGAGTTCTATGTGTTGTTCTACAACGGTAAATCCGAATCCTCAACAGAGCAAGCAGGTAATATCCTCATAAGGGAGAGGGTGGACAATATCCCGGCAGGGCAGTACACAGATGTTCTGGTAACATGGGACAACATCCCAGCAGGTGAGAACGACCTCTATGTCTTCGCGGACAAGCCCATTAAATCAGGTCAGTATGGAACAGAGGGGCCCGATGGAAAATTCCACCCTGATGGTGATGTCCTTGAATCCAGGGAGAACGACAACGATTGCTCCATCCACGACGATTTCGAGGAGGGCATAGACCTGAGGCCGGACCTGACCGTGACCAACATCGACTACGACGAAAAGACCGCAGATGAAAAAGGCGTCACAGTTACCGTGACAGTAGCCAATGTGGGCTCTGCCGATGCGGCAGCAGGTACGGCAACGCTGTGGTTAAAGATCAAGGGAGAAAAGCTCAGGGACAAGGATTCCAACGACCAGAATCCGACCATCAAAGATATAATCGAGGTGGACGACGAGCTCGACATAGAGTTCAAGTGGGATGTCCCGGATGACGCAGGTAAGAACGTCTCTGTGAGCGCTCGCGTGGACCACGATGAGGACTCCGATGGCAGTAACGACAAACTCAGCACCTATGTGATAATAGAGGAACCAAGTGGGGGCATTACAGGCGAGGGCGGCATGCTTTACATCGGCTTGGGAGTGGTTGTGGTCCTCTTCCTCGCGATCATCGGGGTGCTCATGATGAAGATGAAGAAGATGCATGCAGGAGTACCAGGCGCGCCTCCGCCCAAGGGCAAACCGGGTAAGCCGCCCAAGGGCAAACCGGGCAAGGGCAAGCCGCCGAAACCAGGTGCAAAGCCGCCCAAGGGTAAGCCGCCAAAGCCTGGTGAAAGGCCCATAACTCCACCAGCGAAAGGGAAGCCGGGGGCCAAACCACCTGCCAAGCCTGGTGGACCACCTCCAAGGCCTGGAGCCAGACCTCCTGCAAAGTCTGGTGCACCCCCTCCAGGCGGACCCGGGAAGGTCATCAGGTGCCCCAAGTGCAAGTCGCCCATCACCATAACCTCCCCCAAGAGGCCGATCAAGGTGACCTGTCCCAAGTGCGGTTCCTCGGGTACCATCAACAAATAAGGGGCCCCTCCCCTTTTTTCTTTTTCTTTTCCATTTTTTAATTTCTTAGGTGTTCACCATTGACCCAACTCAACCGCAAACTTGCTGTATTCTCCTTAGCTCTCCTGGTAATCCTTCTATCGGGATATTATTTCTATCCACAGGAAAGCGGTGAAGGGAGATCCTCTGTTACCCTCATCATCAGGTTCGGGGATTCCGGGAAGCTCCGTGCAGGCAACATCACGGTGTGGGAGGACGGCCATCTTCTCTCCTCCGAGGAGTCAGGGGACAATACCACCTTCGAGTTCCGTAAACTAAAAGGGGAGAATCAGACGGTATTCTCCGCACTGCTATCGGCCTCGGAATGTGGGAATTTCTCTGTGGAGTATTCCCAGCACAGCTTCCCGAAAGGTGTGTTCGTCGAATCCATTGCCGGAGTGGAGAACGGTGAGAAGAACTGGCAGTATTACCTCAACAAGGAATACGGCAGCCGGGCCTCGGACGATATGCAGGTAAAAGACAATGATATCATCGAATGGGTTTATGAATAGGATTGGGGAGATTTTTGGATACCGAGTGATGGGACAGTAAGAACCGCCGAGGCGGCACATTCCAAATTTATTGGTATTCTCCAGCAGAGCAATCTCGTATCGTCCTTTGCTGCTCGAATTCTGCACGCGGATGACACGGATTTGCCGGATTTTCGCGGATTTGTCTTTTATCTGTGTTCATCCGGCTTGACGACCAAAGGTCATCCGCAGCGAAAACAAGTTTTCACTCTTAATCCGTGTCATCCG
>DAOVMN010000074.1 GCA_030630685.1 Thermoplasmata archaeon
ACAGAAAATTGCAGAGGTACTCCTGCACCACTCCACGAAAACGCAGAAGGGCGAGAAGGTGCTCATCGAGGCCTTCGACATCCCTCCAGATCTCCCAGCAGCCCTTATCAAAGAGGCGAATAAATCAGGCGCACATCCCTTCCTTTCATTAAAACAGAACAGTCTTCTTCGAGAGCTCTACTCCCTCGAGGACAAAGAGATCATGCAATTGTCAGGGGAATTCGAGCTTGCACGAATGAGGAAGATGGACGCCTACATCGGGGTAAGAGGGGCACTGAACATCAGCGAACTCTCCGACGTACCGGATGACGGGATGAAGCTCTATCGGAAACACTGGTGGAAGCCGGTGCACATCCGGGAACGGGTCCCTAACACCAAATGGGTGGTTCTCCGCTACCCAACCCCCTCCATGGCCCAGCAGGCAGGGATGTCCACAGAGGCCTTCGAGACCTTCTACTTCGATGTCTGCACCCTGGATTACGGGAAGATGGACAAGGCAATGGACCCGCTGAAGGAACTCATGGAGCGAACTGATAGGGTTCACATCACAGGCCCGGGAACAGACCTGAAGTTCTCCATCAAAGGCCTCCCCGTGATCAAATGCGCCGGGGAAAGGAACATCCCGGACGGGGAGTGCTTCACCGCACCGGTAAAGGATTCCGTGAATGGAGTGATAAGCTACAACACACCAACCATCTACCAGGGGACCACATTCGAGAATATCCGGCTTGAGTTCGAGAAAGGAAAGATCATTAAGGCCGCATCAAGCGATACAGAGAAGCTCAACAATATTCTGGACTCTGACGAAGGGGCCAGGTACATTGGAGAATTTGCCCTTGGTTTCAACCCCTATATCGTTAGGCCGATGAAGGACATCCTCTTCGACGAGAAGATCATGGGTTCCTTCCATTTCACTCCTGGCAACGCCTATGACGAGGCAGATAACGGGAACCGCTCTGAGATACACTGGGACATGGTGTGCATCCAGACAAAGGAGTGTGGGGGAGGAGATATCTGGTTCGATGATGCCCTTATCCGGAAGGATGGAATGTTCGTTCCAGAGGAACTAAAAGGACTGAATCCGGAGAACCTGAAATAGGAGACATACACGAAGGTAACCATCATGACCGACTACAACCACCCCCGCCTCCCCGGTTTCCCGCTCCTTCCCACCACCGTGGTGGGCTCCTACCCCATCTCACCGGGCAAAGAAGAGCTACTGAGGTCCTATTACGACAAGAAAGACCCCTATCTAAGAACAATCGAGGCCTGTGTCCGGGAGCAGGCGAGGGCGGGAGTGCAGATCGTTTCGGATGGGCAAACCAGGGCCAGCATGGTGAACATCTTCTCCTCCAAATTGGCGGGTATCCGCATGAAGGGCAAGCCTGTGGTTTTCTCGGAGCTCCGATTCACCGGGCCAATAACACTAACTGATCAAAAATATGCACTGAACATCATAAAATCAATGGATGCAGGAGGCGGGGGGGTGGGGGGGGGCCTGGAAATCGGGAAGAAGGAAAATGCTAACAGGAACGAATGCACGGCAGTAGAGGAGATCTTTCTCAAGGGCATAATTACCGGCCCGCACACGATGTCATTGTCGGTCAACGACACCTTCTACAAGGACGAGAAGGAACTGGCCTTAGCCTTTGCCTCCGCACTGAACCAAGAAGCACGAGCACTTCAGGAGGTGGTACCGATCATCCAGTTCGACGAGCCGTTCTTCTCCGTGCAGTTACCAGATTATGCCACAGAGCTGATATCAGAGCTTGTGGAAGGGATAGATGTACCGGTTGCCCTGCACGCCTGCGGCGATGTGTCCGCCATCTTTGCCGAACTCGTCGAATTGCCTGTTACCATCCTTGACCACGAGTTCACAGCAAACCCCGGCCTCCTAAATGTGATAAGGGAATACGATTTCTCCCAGATGCTCGGCCTGGGAGTGGTGCGCTCGGACAAAATGGAGGTGGAACGGGTAGAGGGGATTACTGAAAGGATCAGGCGGGCTGTGGAGTATTTCGGTGCTGAACGACTGATGGTGGACCCGGACTGCGGGATGCGGCATCTTACCCCAGAGGTGGCTTTCCAGAAGCTCAGGAATATCAGGATGGCACGGGATGAGGTGGTGGGGGATGTTTGAAGGGATCTGTCATTTAAACTGAAAAGCATCCGCCAATCTTATTAACCCCCATCAAACTCCCATTCCCATGAACAGTGCCGACAACCAAAACGAGAGCATTGAGGCGACCCTCAGTGCAGCGGAAAAAAAGGTGCTCAAGGCTTTCGAGGGCAGAGAGGAAGAAGGATGCAAAAACCCCGCGGCACTCCGCGGTTAATCCCTATTGTCGTTATCAGGGAACACAGCGGTGGTGAAAAAGGAATGAGAGGAAATGATGTTGTAGAAGTAACCTCTGTTCCAGAAGAGAAATCCCTGGAACCGGATAGGAACCCCATCCCGGAGTTTTTGGAAATATTCAAACTTATACAGGAAGCCCGCAAGAAAGCTTTGAGAAGTGTCAATACGGAATTAATCAATCTGTACTGGCAGGTTGGGGAATTCATCTGCAGAAAAGTTGAGAATGCAGAGTGGGGTAGTGGAGTTGTGAAGAATCTTGCGGTATATCTCAGGGAAAAGGAACCAGATCTAAAAGGTTTTTCCGCCCAGAATCTATGGAGGATGAAGCAGTTTTTCGAAACTTACAGAGAACATGAAAAACTCTCAACAGTGTTGAGAGAATTACCATGGTCCAGCCATACTAAAGATCGAATTGACCACAATGAGGTTAAACTGGCGGACTCTTTTCTTACCACTGAAAACGGGTTTGAGAATCAGGTTTTAGGGCGGAAAGGAGTGGTTCCACTGGCGGACTCTTTTTCCACCGCAGAGAGCGAGTGCAAACTTGTTTGCGCTCCGGTCAGACACGTAGTGGCTGACAAGGCAGAGAAACGCAGAGAGAAAAATAACGGCATGGTAAAAACTCCGCGAACCTCTGCCTTGACGACCCCTTCGGGTTCGTCCGGAAGTCGGAACCCATCGGTTCCTCCTGCCTTGTCGGGACTTCGTCCCAACCGGAACTCAGATGCTTCGCATCCTCACTCCTTGCCGAGGCTTCACCTCGACCGGAGCTCGCATTCTTTGAATGCTCACTCGTCCTCAGCGGTTAATTCGTCGTCGTGGTCGCCGTCGTACAGGGAGATGATAATAACATGACATTCCAACCACGCTTCACCATTACCAACTCAATCGCCAGCACACTTACAAAGATAGAGCGAGCCCGTGGTTTTCTTGAAGCTGCTCATCTCTCGAGGAATTGGATCAAAGAAATGCAGAATCGAGCACTTATTCTGGAAGCCCACCACACCACGCACATCGAGGGAGCACAGTTAACACTTGCACAATCTGAACAACTTCTTTCAGGAAAAGGAGTTCCTGGGACGGACCCTGATGATGTCCAGGAGCTTCTGAACTATCGAAAAGCGTTTGAGTTTGTAAGCCATTACTTCACTGAATGGAAACCCATTACCAGAGATATAATCCTTAAAATCCATGAACTGCTTGTGAAGAGGGTGCGGGGGGATGAGGCATCTCCCGGAAACTACAGGGAAAAACAGAACTGGATCGTTGACATGAAAACCAATAAAGCTGTTTACACTCCTCCGCCACCGAAAGAGGTTCCAGGTCTTATGCAAGAGCTGATCCAATGGCTTGACGAAGAACAGGATATCCATCCGGTCATTTTAGCTGGAATTGCCCAGTTCCAGCTTGTTCACATCCATCCCTTCCTTGATGGGAATGGTCGAGCAGCCAGACTAATTTCCACCCTGTGTCTTTACAGGGCTGGCTATGATTTCAAAAACCTGTTCACCATCAGCGAATACTATGACAAGAACAGATCCGCATATTACAATGCAATCCAGAGCGTTCGGGAGAATGATATGGATATGACAGACTGGCTTGAATATTTCTGTCATGGACTTGCCACACAGATGCAGGAGGTAAAGGAGAAAGGCAAAAAGGTGATCCAACTTGACCTACTATCACGGAAATTCAACCTATCGGATCGACAAAAAACAGCTATGGGATTCCTGGAGGAAAATCCAACCATCACAAACAGCATCTATCAGGAGATCAACGATGTCTCAAGAAATACGGCAACAAATGATCTGATGGATTTGGTGAAGAAAGGTATTTTACACAGGAGCGGCACCGGTAGGGGGAGTTATTATGAGTTACAAAAATAAAACACGTTTTGAAGAATTGTGCAATTATTGTGCATATATTGTGCAATTACTATGCTTAAATTGTGCAATTATTATGCTATTCTTTCGAACAATCAAACATAATGATATGAAATATTGGAAAATAAATGAATCAAATGGGTCAAAATCCCGAATCCCCCGGACACTACCTGGAAAGTTTGGTATGGAAATAGTTAAACCCCGATACAAACTCAGAAGGAGATGCATAATGTTTGAAGACCTGCTTGCAAAGATTGACGAACACCTGCCTAAGGATTCCGAGGACAACTTCATCACGGAAAACGAGAAATCGGATGTTGTGATACAGTTAAAGATAATGAAGTTGAAGAGACTGGGTTTGATGAAGAAAAGCTAACATTAGTTTGCTATGAGTTGATAGGTTGATCAAAATGTCTTTCCAGTGCTCGCGACTTCCGCCAATCTTATTAACCTCCATCAAACTCCCATTCCCATGAGCCGTGCCGACAACCATGATGAGAGCATCGAGACGACCCTCAGTGCAGCGGAAAAAAAGGTGCTCAAGGCATTTGAGGGCAAAGAGGATAAAGTCCTCACCCCTGAGGACATCTTTTCCACCCAGGAATTCTCAAGCCAGGTAGAGGTAATGAACGCCATCTCATGGCTTCGCTCCAAGCGCCTCATCATTCTCAGGGAGATCGTGAGGAAGAGCTACACCCTAAGCAAAGAAGGAAAGAAATTCATAGCTCATGGTACACCGGAGAGGATTGCCCTGCGGGCTCTGATGGAAAAGGGCGAGATGAAGATATCCGAACTCGGATCCATACTCGGAAGAAATGCCTCGATTGCCGTTGGGTGGCTCAGGAAAAAGCAGTGGGCTTCAATTCGCAAGGAAAAGGGAGAAACCATCCTCTCCCTCACGGAACAGGGGAAAAAGGATGCCATTGAAGAGGACAAAGACATGGTACTGCTCAAAAAACTCGAGCCCGGTATTATTGAAGATGAGGTTCCACCCGGGTTCGATAAAGCGCTCGAGGCTCTGCTATCGAGAAAGGGTGTAGTGAAGGTAAGTGAGCATGTGATCAGGGAGGCAACCCTGACTGATACGGGGAAGGACATTGCCCGAAAGGGCATCGAGATACGCCCCGAGGTCTCCGCCATCACCCCCGAGCTCATCCAGAGTAAAAAATGGAGAGAAGTAGATATCCGCCCATACGACATCCAGGCCTTTGCCCCCAGGGTACGAAGGGGCACATTGCATCCCCTAAGCATCCTCATGGAGGAGATCAGGGAGATATTCGTTTCCATGGGCTTCGAGGAGATCCAGGGCGACTACGTGGAATCCTGCTTCTGGAACATGGATGTGCTCTTCATCCCACAGGACCATCCTGCGCGTGAGTTGCAGGACACATTCTACCTGAAAAGACCAGAAAAGATGGAGCTAAAGGATGAAACACTGGTGGAAACGATCAGGAAGATCCATGAGGATGGGGGGGACACCGGGTCCACGGGATGGGAGTATACCTGGAGCAGAAAGGAAGCAGAAAAGGCCCTTCTGAGGACGCACACCACAGTCAACACCATTCGCCATCTCTCCCGGCATCCCGATCCTCCGGTAAAGGTCTTCTCACTTGGACGGGTTTTCCGCAAGGAGGCAATCGATGCAACCCACCTGCCGGAGTTCCATCAGATCGAGGGGATACTCATGGAAAAGGGAGCGAGCTTCGGGATGCTCATCGGCCTGCTCAGGGAGTTCTATTCCAGGATGGGATTCAAGGAGATCAGGTTCAGACCCGCCTATTTCCCTTACACCGAGCCGAGCATGGAGGTGGAGGTGAGGTTCAGGGGAAAGTGGCTTGAGCTTGGCGGCTCCGGGATCTTCCGTGAGGAGGTCACCGCACCTTTGGGTATAAAATATCCTGTGCTTGCCTGGGGTCTCGGGTTGGAAAGACTGGCGATGCTCAGGCTCGGGCTGAAGGACATTCGCGAGCTTTACATCAGTGACATCGAATGGCTTCAGGATGCCGAAGGAAGGCTGTAGAGCCTACTTTTTCAGTTGCTGATATTCTTTTCGGTCAGCTCCCGGATGAATTCGATCAGTTGAAATACCTGTGACGATGGATTGCTCTCTCTGCTGTAATAATCTACATTGTTCTTATCGTGCATCACATTCAACTTTTTCGCATTGCTGATTGCAGTTTCGAGTTTGTCCTCAACTATGCTGTAAACCTCTTTGTTTTTTGCATAATCCGGGATAAATTTCTTCACCTCATCAAGGGCTTCCCGTCTCGTCCGGGAAGAAGTGTTAAAACGGTAGTGCAGAAGGAACCAGATTTCAAAAGAGGGGTTTGAGAGTGCAATTCTGATTTTACCCTTTCTAGTCTTTTCCGCAAGTTCAACCGCAGATTTGAGGGCGTCATTTGAATTCTCATCGACATCGAATGCACACCAGACACCGTCCCCCTCCTTGAAATCAATGTCGTATTTCTCGATCTGTTCCTTTGCGAATTTCACAATGCTCTTCGGGTCCGTGCATCTTCCATGCATTGGAATGATTTCCACATTGCTGTACCTCGTCCTGAACCCTTTGAAATAATTGACCTCTGTCTTTTGCCCTTCACAGACAATTATCAACCTATTCCTGGGACGTCGGTTTCGTTCCTTCCTCCTGGAATAACCCCGTCTGTTCATGCTAAAAGATCCTACCTTCTTTTATGAAAGGTAATGCGCCATACCTGCCAGTTAGGTATCCTTTCTTCAGGTCTTTGTCTTTTCTTGGTTTGAACTCCGCAAGCGAGAACAGCTCTGTTTTCCCTGATTCCGGGTCCCTTTCGGTGAACCATATCTGGTCCCGCCGGAAGAGATTCCGGTCAAGCAAACTCGTGTTGTGGGTGTTGAATATCAGTTGAGCACCTTTTTTATTCTGGGTTGGATCATGGAATAACTTGATCAGGAAAACATTCAATAAATGGTGAAGTTTGGTATCAAGTTCGTCCACCACGAGAACCTTGCCGTTCTGAAGTGCATCAATCCAGGGTCCAATCAATGAAAACATCCGCTGGGTTCCCTCGGATTCTTCCTCAAAAAAATCGAAGGATACTTTCCCGTGTAATGTTCCAATCTTGATTTCTATGATACTACCATCTTCGTTAATTACTATTTGTGTGTCACCAGATATTCTGTCAGAAAGTTTTTTAGCTTTAATTAAATCGTTTACAGAAGTATTCTGGACTGTTCCGATGATGTCATCAATCCCCAGATCTGCCTCTGTTAATGCCTTCAGGATTAATTTCTTCGAGTTCTCATCTTTCAGCATATCAATAGTAATATCGATTTCCGGATTTATTGGGCCGATTATCCTCAGATCGTCCCTGAACCACTCAAAGGCTGCTGATGTCTTCTCGTAGTTCAGTTGTGTTGCCCTGGAGAGGTAGAGAACATTGTCCGGGGTCTTTTCTGCGAAGAATCTTTGTTCCTTTGCATCGATTGTGAATCTGTAATCTGAGGTGTTCTTTCTCTGAAATATGCGCGCAATCCTGCCCCTGGGATAATAATACAGATATTCATCAATGACCTTCTCCGCAGTGAAGGAAACCCCGTAAATGTATTTTATCCCATTCTTAATGAAAACGACCTCGAGATTTGTCGGTCTGGTGCGCCATTCTTCATCCAGCTTGAATGGATTGTAAGGGATTTTTCCCCCTTTCTGGTATTCGTGGGATGTTGTGATAAGATGTCTCAGATCGTGCAGGGCCCGCAGCACATTGGATTTACCCGAGGCATTGGCCCCGTAGATTACCGCAGTTCGGAGCAATCGGTCCTTCTTCAGGGCCTCGTGTCTGATGAGATTATTGTCTAACGATCTGTCGGATGCTGCAACCAGGCTCAGGGTGACCCTGTCCCTGATGGAGCGGTAGTTCTCGATGCTGAACTCGATTAGTGCCATTTATTTCCCTCCCGTTTCGTTTTTATCCGGGGTTTTCGTGAGAAAATCACAATTCCAAGCATTAAACCTCCTATTCTTTATTTATAGTTTGTGCCGAAATCGATTATTTTGGTTGAGCCTCTTAATTGTCGGATGACTTCTAAAGCCGCAGATTCGAAGATGTCGGATTCCGATCTTAGCCCATTCGGATAAAGTATGAAACGCGTAGCGATGATCGCCGGGCACTCATAGAACGCAGGGGCATGATAGGGTGGGGGATTGGGA
>DAOVMN010000269.1 GCA_030630685.1 Thermoplasmata archaeon
AAACCACGAAATTGTGATTGTTGAAAAACAAATAATAAATTTAATTTATGCTATAGCTAAACTCCAGGGATTTAATTCATCAGCTTTCATTTTTACTGGAGTTCTTCCGCCTCCTCTCCCTGCAAAGGGCCTGAACACGCTCGAAATCCTCTTCAGAAATGATCTGAGGAGAATCGGTTTCGATAATATCCCCTTTGTACCTGAGCCTGCCTGTATAGATCGGATTCGTGAGAACACGCCGCACGGTGTTGGGGTTCCATCTTCCGTTCCTCTTTGTTGGAATGTTGCAATCATTGTAATCGTCTGCAATTTCGTTCATGGTTTTTCCCTCCAAATATTTTTTGTAAATACCTTTCACAACCGCAACCTCATGTGGAACTTGAATGAGCTTTCCTTCCATTCTGTAGCCATAGGGTGGTGCCGTGTTCCAGTCCCCTTCCCTGGCTCGCCGGGCCATGCCGTCCTTTACACGGGCACCGATCATCTCGGATTCGAACTGGGCAAACGAGCCAAGCATGTTGCGCATGAGTCTGCCTTCCGGCGTGCGATCGTCATAGGATTGGGTAACGCTCCAGACGAACACCCCATGTCTCTGCATGATATTGATGACATTGAGGAGGTCCTGCAGGCTCCTGCTGAATCTGTCCAGCTTGTACACCAGAACGGTCTCGAACTTGTTCTTTCGAGCATCTTCCGTCATTCGATTGAAGGCGGGTCTATTTGTGGTACGACCGCTCTCACCAGCGTCCACGTACTCTTCCACTATTTCCCAGTCCTTTGCCTTGGCGTAATCCTGGAGCTTGTCCCGTTGATAGTCGAGGCTGTACCCTTCCTCGCTTTGCTTGAGTGTTGATGCGCGGAGATAGAGTGCAGCTCTCATTGTGTATTCAACCCCTCTAAGGCCTGTGAATTTTAGCTTTTATTACGTTAGGATGTCCTAAGGTAATAAGGGATTTTGAAAGAACTATTTAAATCATTCGATCGAGGACGTGAGAAAAAGGGTATAAACAATATTTAATCTTGTTTGTCTATGTATCTACTTAACTAAATCCTGCAGGCATGAAAAAATGCAGTCGCGTCTATTGGTAGTCGCTGCCACGTGACATTATGGCATGATACAGTACACTTCATGACAAAGCGTGCCTCGGTAACAAACATCACGGTCATTTTCCCGGCAAATCAACAATACGATATAAAGTTTGGTTTGTTTAGCGATGGGCTAAACTAAATATATACTTGTGCCTTTAGTTACCTCCGATGGTTCATTTGTGCAATATTAATTTTACTTTGTTTAGATATTAACCAGATATTATCTACTTTCTACCAGATAATGGTTTTTCACGACGAGACCCACTAAATTTAAAATCATGCGGTAAATCTCTTCCACATGCGTGCCTCAATGACCGAGGATGTGAAAAGGCTCGCCATTAGGGTCAGGAAATCCCGGGGTGAGGAGATCAGAAGGTCTCTTCTCGATATGGGCGAGCTTGACACCACCCTGAGAATAGGAAAGGACGGGGACTTTCTCCTATTCCCGCTCAGGGAGGACACGAGACTCTCAGAGAACATAGAAAACTGGAGACTATGGGGCAAAGGGATCGGGATCGTTTCCCTGGGATTCGAAAAAATAAAAGGACGAATAGTGGGTGGTTACAGGGAATGCCTTAACGGGCTTCCGGAGGGATTGAGGCCTTTTCTCCCTTCCTCCTTCGATGTTATAGGTGACCTTGTGGTCATTAAGTTGCAAAGAGAAGTGGAGCCTTTTGGTGGGAACATTGCCTCTGCAATCCTTGAATCACATCCCGGCATCAGGGGTGTCTTCCAGGACCTGGGCGTGAAGGGATCATTTCGCATTCGGGTCCTCAGGCATCTTGCAGGTGAGAATCGCACCCTAACGATCCACAAGGAATACGACATGAGGTTGAAGACGGATATTGCCAAAGTGTATTTCACGCCAAGGCTCGCAGGGGAAAGGCACAGACTCAGCCGGATGATCGGAAAGAGCGAGAGAGTGCTTGATATGTTCGCCGGGATAGGGCCCTTCTCCATAGCCCTTGCAAGGGCCTCCCCAGCCTCAGAAATCCACGCAGTGGATGCGAATCCGGATGCGATCATTCTGATGGAAGAAAATATCAGATTGAACAAGGTGGAAAACATTATCCCTCATCAGGGAGATGCAAGGGAGTTGACCCCCGCCCTCGGGGGAAAGAGGCCATTCGACAGGGCCCTCATGAATCTCCCGCACAGCTCCCTTGAGTTTCTGGATACCGTACTTGATGTGATGGGATACGGGTGGATTCACCTTTATGACATACTGAAAAGAGACGAACTAAAAGCTCACAGAAGATTCATAAAGGATCTGGTGGAGAATAAAGGGATGAACATCCTAACACTTTCAAGTCGGGAGATAAAAGGATACTCCCCTGTAGAAGCCTTTGTGGTGCATGACCTCAAGCTGAAAGGTTAGTGGGAAACTCAGCTTACATATTTACTGATAGGGATCCTGGAAAGGAACGGATATCTCTCTTCTATCTCTTCCTCGAACTCTGAATCCAGCCCTTCCTCCTCAGAGATAACATACATGAGACTCTGAACGATGTCTCTGAGCATCTTGACCTCTTTTCTTAGCTCATCGATTTCTGCAATAAGTGATCGTGTATCTGTTTTCATGGTCCTACCTCCGAGAGATCGACCGCACATATTGGGTATTGTA
Organism: Thermoplasmata archaeon; assembly: GCA_030630685.1. Lineage (GTDB taxonomy): Archaea > Thermoplasmatota > DAOVMN01 > DAOVMN01 > DAOVMN01 > DAOVMN01. The sequence continues at coordinate 2,714 of DAOVMN010000269.1, forward strand.
ATAATGCCAAACTATATATCTTTTTGGTTTATGCAGATTTTTTAAGTACATCGTGATAGATCCCGACAAGCGTCTCCAGGATGCTGTCCCAGGAATAATGCTGTGCCTTGCGGAGATTATTGCAGGAGATCTTTTCCCTCAGCTCCTCGTCTGTGAGAAGGATCTCCAGACTTTCAGCGATCCGTTCAGGGGAATGAGGTGGCACCACAAGACCGTTCATCCCGTGCTCCACGATATCCGTTAAGCCGCCCACATCGGAGGCCACGACAGAAAGCCCTGCGGCCATACCCTCGATAATGGAGATAGGGAAGCCCTCCCTCCTGCTCACAAGCACCTGGACATCCGAGGCACACAGGTATTCGGGAACACGCTCATGAGGCACGGCTCCCGTCATCCTGGTGATATCCCCGATCCCTTTGTACTGGATATATTTCCTGATCTCATCCCTCTGCGGACCCCTTCCAACAATAAGGAATGACAGGTTCTTCACCCTCGTGCTCAAGAGTGCCACCGCATCAACGATATCGGGCACACATTTCACCGGGTCCATCCTCCCAAGGAAGATAACCACCTTCTTCCCCGTCAAACCAAGTTTCTCCCTGACAGCCTCCCTGTTTATACCCTGGAACAATCCTAAGGCTATCCCATTACCGAGCACCCGGATCTCCCGTGGGTAAATGTCCTTCATCTTGTTTTTCATATCCGGGGTCTGGGCAATCACTGCATCAGCGTTCCGAAGCACGAAATACCCGAGGGTGCGTCTGTGGAGATCGGACATCTCGTTTATGGAACCCCGGTCCCAGATCACATAAGGGATATCAAGGAGCCGAGCAATCAATGCACCGTAGCTCCCCCTGTTCTTCATACCCATGATCTGGATTATGTCGGGGTTAAGCCTCTTCATTGCCCGAAGGACTGAAAGATAGTAAAGAGCATCCACACCCGGCAACTGATAGACCCATCGTGTCCTGAGTCGATGAACCTTGAAGCCGTACCTTTCCTCATAAGGCTCTTCTCCGGGAAGACCAAGGGTAAAGACATGAACCTCGTGATCATCGGCAAGTCGTCGTGATATCTCCTGTGTGGCGATCTCCGTGCCCCCTAATCGTGTGGGAGGAAGGCCAAAAACAATAACGGCTATGCG
>DAOVMN010000309.1 GCA_030630685.1 Thermoplasmata archaeon
GGGAGGGAAAAGAAGAGGTGGAGTGGGAAGAAAGAGATTTTTGAGAAGAAAATGCGGAAAGAGGATGTGGAATGGGAATATTGATCCTTTTATAATCAACATTTGTTTATCAATGCATTTTCGAACTCCCGAGGACCCACAAGGGTAAGGTCATCCCTGAGAGCTGCTTCATTCGCTAACTTGTCCGTGAACCCCGCTCTTGAAAATAATATGTAACGAGTCGAATCAAATGAATTCTCCATTTTTAGAAGAAGCTGCTTTTCCTGAAGCTCTGAAAAAACTTCAACTCCCATTTTTCGTTTTGTCCATTTACATTCCCCAATGACGGCATGGTTGTAGGATTTGTCAATGGCAACAACATCGATCTCATCCCCCCTCCTGTTCCACCATGCCCCGATATTCGGGTATTTCCTTCCCATTTCACATCGTAAATATTCACAACAAATAATCTCAAAAACAGGTCCCATGTAGCTGGAAAAGTCAATCTGAATGTCCTCAAATTCTATATGCCCGTATTCCTCTATTTCGTGACGGTTGGAATATATGAAGCGAAACCAGAATTTGAGGAAATGATCGGAGATCCTGTAGCGAGCTTTTCTCGCCTTGGCTGTTCTGGTCGTGATGGGATGATCCACCTCTATCAGATGCAGTGCCTGAAGATTTGAGAGGTACTTCGAAACCAGTCCCTTATCGAGTCCCGAGGTATTGATAATTTCATTGAAGCTCCTCTTTCCCCTGGAGATAATGGAAAGAATTAGGAAATACTTTCTATATTCTCTGAACTCGCTCTTCAGGAGAAATTCCCCCTCCGCGTAAAGATATTCATTTTTATTCAATACTTTTTCACGAAGGTTTTCATCAAACGAAAGCTCAGGATCGAACTTCTCGATATAGGCAGGGATACCATCACATACACCATAGACCATGGCAATATCTTTGAAAGAGTAGTTAGGAAGAAATTTACCGATCTCGAATGGGCTCAGGGCCCTTAGAAAGATTTGACCGGTCCTGCGGCCGAACAGTGGACTCCTTGCGGAAAGGACCTCCTTTTCCATCATTCCAATGGAAGAGCCGCAGAGAATGAGCATTATTTGGGCACGAGAAAGGATCTCATTCCATATCTTTTGGAAAACCGATGTGATCGAATTGTCCACCTCTGCTAAATATGGGAACTCGTCAAGGACGATGATGAACTTTTGTGACTGCTCCGGGGCCTCTCCCCCGCTGCCCCCTCTTACCTCCCCTCCTGCTTCTCCCTGGGTCCCGTCCCATCCTGGAATCCTATTAACAAGCTCCTCGAAAAGCTCGTACCAGCTCGATATTCGCAATCTTCCAAATATATCATTCCCTAGAGACTTTGCAACACGTTGCTGAAATTCCTCCAGCATCACATTCATTTCAGATTTCTCGCATTGAAAATATACGTGCGGTTTCCCTGATGTGAACCGGTGGATCAGCTCGGTCTTCCCGATGCGTCTTCGCCCGTAAATAACGATAAATTCAGCCTTTTTTGAGGAATATCTTTCTTCCAGAAAGGCCAGTTCTGCGGTTCGGCCGATAAATTGTTGAATCATAAGTAGTCTACTTTAGGTTCAACCTTATATGTTTTTTGGCTTTGTTGAATCACGATTAGTCTAATCGTAAGGAGACAATATATTGTGAAGTTGGGTAGGTTTATGAAAGAATCTTCCTTCCTTGGCGATCATAGATTCTGCTGTCATCCCTTAGATAGCCGATAATCGTTACTCTACCTCCATGATCAATATGAAATCATTGGGCCAACTAAAATCATGTATCTACATATCTTTTTCTTCCACCGGGGGATTCCCCATCAACTCCCTCTGCTGGCTCGACCACTCCTTGTTGGAATGCCTCTTCACCCACTCGGCGTACATTCGTACGAACTTCAATCTCTCCTCGCGATTCTGCCGTATACTTTCTTCAATTTCGTCTATATCGATTTTCGGGTATGGGGTGAATTTCCTCTTAATCGAGATACCTCCTGAAAGTTTCTTTTTGCCCCAAACTCTCAAGGAATACAGAGAGGGCTTCGAGGTTTAATTTATCCTTGAATATTGAATAGAGGTAGATCGCATCCTCTATGTCCTTTTCGCTCCCCAGCTTCAGCTTGTAGGGTATCTGCACCTCCATGGGAGAAACATGGAGCGATCGATTATTCACGATTACCCGGAGGCGATTTTCAAGTGTCCATCGGTCAAGAGATGTTTTCGGGAATTTAATCTCGATATTCGGGATGAACTGGCCTTTTCGCGAGAACCGAATAGTTTGGCTATTATCCAGATACGTATCATAGGCGTCATTGGGGTCAGAGGTAATAAGGCATTCAAAATCTCTGATCAAGCGGTTCCAGAGTTCTTTGAATCGTTTTGGATCGATTCGCTCGATGAATAGGTCAATATCCTCTGATGTCCGGCTCCTTCCAAATAGTATCGCCACATACCCGGAAACGATGCAGTATCCAATCCCCTGTTCGTCAAGCAACCTCGTGAAATATAGCACGAATTCATCCAGCGGATTGAGCTCCTTGTTGAAAACGATTCCCTTCTCGGTAAATTCCAGCTCCATAGCACAACCTCGAATATTATAGGTGAAATGTATTATAGGTGAAATTCCATTGTTCTGGGACAACATGAAGTTTGATTATATTAAAGTTTGGTATCAGTCGACTCGTGATGTAGAAAAACAGGTGTGAATGAATTTTAATGATGCTTTTAGCTTTATTTTTATTGTCTTTTCGCAAAACAAGACTAAACTATTCGATTTAAGATTTGAAGGCAAAAGGGAAAAACTTATTTTTCTACACCACCATTTTTATGATTTGCTATGAAAATCACCGTTCCGTGATAACTGTGGTCGTTCGATCGCATTCGAATATCTAATTCTTATCCCCATAGGTGGCCCTGAAGGGTCATGAGGGGGGGCGTAAAGGATGGGATGAGGGTTCATGGTGGAATACTTGACACATCTGTTTATCTACACCAACCTGTCAAAGCCACGAAAGATTTATAGGAGATAATTAAAGATGATGCCACATGCTTTCGACTAATGACAAAATGATGGCGTTCATGGGAATATTCGTTCTCTTAATCGCCCTTATAGGCTCTGCAATGCTCGAGGGGGAAGCGCCCGAGGGTGAAGGGCTTCTATTCAATGTGTTTTTCTCTGAGGAAAGTGAAGGAGTGCTGGATCAGGATGGGCATACCAATGAGGATCAAACCAGTTCACTGGAACTCAATGTCACCCATGCCAACATCACATGGATCGAGTTTCATCTAACCTGGGATGATGACATCTACCCACCTCTTCAGGACCCGAATGACGAATTCAAGCTTACCATCCACGCACCGGATGATACCGAGGTGGAATATGATCCCTCGTCATCAGAATCCGATACGGATGAGAATATTACTATTCGAGCCAAGCTCCAGGAATTACC
>DAOVMN010000468.1 GCA_030630685.1 Thermoplasmata archaeon
GTCACTGTTAATATCTAGATATATCCAATATGTATCACTTGCTATACTTGCAGTATCTCCATGGACTACCATTTTTATATAAAGAAAATCTCCCATTGTTGGATAGTACATTATATCTTTAATATCACAGCTATCATCAATCTCACCATCATTTGGATCTCCAGTAATAAGACTTTCATAGTCTCCATCAGCCGGCCAAGAGGGTGGATTGTCTGACCTAGCTCCATTAACATTAGGAAGTTCTTTATCCTTGCCAATGATATCGTCGCTATAGTCTCCTCTCTTATTCCAGCCCACCACATGGAAGCACACCCTCACCGGTTCCGCATCCACGGATGCCTCGATCTCCTTCAAGCCCGATGCCGTATCCACATTTTTATTTTTCACAAACTTCCATTTCCACTCCTCCGGGGATTCGCCTTTGAACTCCATGTACCTTGCAGAACTAATAACCCCATCCTGTCCCTTGATCTCGATCATGTTTTCGGCATAGAATTCCTCTCTTACCAGGTAACCGCTCCTCTGCGTCTCCTCTGCGCTCTCTGCGGTGAAATCCGAGTCGCTCAGGAAGATGTAGATGGCATCCTCGTTCGTCTCCACAGGTAACGGGGTATCGTCAATGATCACATCCCCAGGCTCTGAATCAGCCGGTTCGGTCGTGTCCACCACGGAGGGTTCGTTCATCGCCCTGGTAGCAGGAACCCTTACTCCTGCAAGGATCTCACCGTCCACCTTGAGGTAGAAATAGGCATTGCTGCTTTGTTGAACGGAGTCGTAGTTTGTGATGTCCACGTTCGGGTTTGAGGCATCGCCTTTCTCGTCCTTCATCGGGTCGGTCCATTCCTCGAACAGACCATCGACCACCGGTATCTCGGGTGCTCCTGAGATGTATGCCCTAACCCTCTCTCCTGAATTGGACACACCTGCGCTGGTCTCGACCTCGGCAAGCCCAAATGAGAGTACATGCCCGTTTTCGGCCTGGGATGAGAGGGTTAGAACAAGGTTCAAGGAGAGGGCAGACTCCACCTGGAGGGAAAGATCGAAAAATCTGATCCGATCTCCATAAGGACCGCTTGGACTAATTCTTGGACAAATTATCAGCTTATCTTGGTAGAGTTCCACCCTCTCGATATCATCTTCAGTTGCAGTTGAATCCTGTGCAAAGGAAATGCCTGTGATCTCCACAGGGCTTGGGCCAGGATTCCTTAGAGTTAGAGTAAGAAAGTGAGTGGATTGGCCTGGTGAGATGGTGTCCGTAACCCTGCCCTCAATTTCCACACTCAGGGCCCCGGTTAAGGAAACTGTTAGATCGGACACATCCTCATTACCCGAAGTATCTGAGATCCTGAATAGGACCCTGAGGTCGTCCCTGTCTCTCAGTGAGATGTCATCCTCCCATATCTGTGCCTCGAGCCTGTTTCCCTTGGCATCCGCACTCGCCTCGTAGAGAGGCTCCCAGGCGTTCCAGTCGTGGTTCCCGCGGGCTTTATCGGTGCGGTAGCGGACATTGTACTGGTAGAGCTGGGCGGAGAGTACGGTTCCTCTTATGCCCACTATCTCTATGAGGTAATCCGCACCCATGCCGTTTATTCCATAGCCTGTTGCTCCCGAGTTGTCGGTGTCAAGGAATATCTGCACCAGATCAGGGTTCTCACCGTCTCCACTCAGGATCTCTCCCTCTGTTTCGAGATAGAAGGAAAGGAAGGTGTTGTGAAGGTGAAGCCTGTACTCGACCATGTCCAACGAGGCTCTTGGGGCATCTTCCGGGCTGTCCGGATAGGCATAAATACCTTTCCAGTCCGAGAATTTGCCATCGATGTCGATTCCATCCTTTTCCTGAGATGCGAGGAAGACATAAACCGAAGCTAATAGAATTAATGTGACGGTCGAGATTGCTGCCAC
>DAOVMN010000066.1 GCA_030630685.1 Thermoplasmata archaeon
CCAAAAAAGTCTTTTTAGCACCAAGGGCACGTGGGTTATCAGAACGTTATTCAACGAGCCCAAGCGTAATTGGACATTGATGAAACTGGCGTGGGAGGCAGGTGTTAGCCTTGGACAGGTTCACAAAGTTGTCAATAAACTCTCCAGCGAGGGGTTCGTGGAAAAGAGAAGAGGAGCGATCACACTGGTCAAACCTGGGGAACTGTTAGATGAAGGGGCAATGATTTACCGGTTCGACAATCAAAAAATAGTAGGTTATTACTGCCCTCTTAAAGATCAAAAAAGCATTTTCAAAGTGCTAACTAAGTTGCCAGAGGACACGTATGCTCTTACCCTCGGAGCTGCTGCATCACTTGTGGCGCCGTTCGTTCGCTCTACTGATGTGTTTATCTATGTAAGAGAAAGTTCATTTGATCTGAAAAATGCCCTACATCTCACACCCGTTGAGTTTGGTGGAAATGTAAATCTCGTATCTCCTTCTGACCAGGGAGTGTTTTTTGGAACACAGTGTGTAAATGGGCTTACGTTGGTATCAAATTTCCAGCTCTACTTAGACCTTTATAATTATCCAATGCGAGGCAGAGAGCAAGCAGAACACCTTAGAGAGAAAATGCTGGGGGTATAAAGATTACTGCTCAACGACTCTTGGGGTATTATACGGAAGGATTAACGACCGCATCTCGTTCTGCCCTGCTGGAGTTAGCTCTAACACTTCGTTCCTATCAAGATTCAATAGTCTTAGTCGGAGGCTGGGTCCCTTATTTTTTAATAGAAGAATTTGGGCAAGGAAAATTTAAACACGTCGGATCGATTGATATAGATCTGGCGGTAGACCCGGAAAAAGTGGACCAAAAGGGATATGCTGGTATTGTAGACCTCATTGAACGAAGAGGGTATGTACAGCGTCTTTCCAGAGATCATAAACCGATTTTATTCAGTTTCAGAAAAAATATCACATCACAAAAAGATCAAATAAAATATGAAATCTCCGTGGATTTTTTGACTTCCAGAGCACTGGACACCGGGAAACATCGTCACAGAACAGTCCAGCCAGGTTTCTCTGCAAGAGTCACAAAAGGATGTGAATTGGCTTTCCGCCACAACTTCCTAAAAACAATAAATGGGATGCTACCAGATAACGGTGAGGCCGAAGTAGAAATAAGAATGCTTGATATAGCTGGCTGTCTGGGTATGAAAGGGATAGTGCTCGGAGAAACATATCGAGAGAAGGATGCTTATGACATATTCACTGTGGTAAGCCAGTGTTATGATGGAGTATCCTCTGTCGCAAAAGAGATAAAGCCACATATCAAAGAACATGAGATAGCGCTTGGCATCCAGGCCATCAGACAACGATTTAGAAATATAAGAGCAGAAGGACCTGCCTGGGTTGCCAATTTTCTATTTCCAACCGATCAAATTGCACGGGAGAGGGTAATAGCCGAGGTCCACGTAATAATGCAAGAATTTATAGATGGTCTTCAATAAGGAGATAGAAGATTAGGACATCTATGAAATTATAGTTGTTTTGTAACCACAGGGGATCGGCTGTGGGGATGTGGGCCCGGGGCGCTCAACTTCCTGAAGGATGTCGGCGACAGCAGCACCTTGTGTAATAATCCGAGGCATACTCAAAAGAACTCGTCAAGGGTGGCCTTGTGATACTTATCACTATCGAATAGGGACTTTACGGCCTTCTCCATGAGCTGGATCCTCTGGACCGTGTACAGCGGAACCTCGTATTTTTCAGCGAGTCTCAGTGTGGACTTCAGGTACTTCTTCACGCTGTTCTCGTAGACCGTGAGGACAAGCTTTCCGCTGCAGCTTTCCCCGTTAAAGTTCTTCCTTGTGCATATCCCTTTCAATGGGATACGCCGATACACGGTATTGCACTTTACACATCTGAAGCTCTGCTTTGAGAAGGAGTTCATGTTCCCGATTATGTCGGGCAGGAAATGGGACTCGATCACCCTGCGAGCCATGTCCCTCTCGTCCACACCAATGAGCTTGTTGGCAAGCTTGAACTCAGCATCCATCTTCTCGACCATGGAGTTCATGCTCTTGTAGATCGATTTAACAGGCCCGTCGTTGATGTCCGTTGTATCGTGGGTGAAGCCAAAGCCCTGGTATTGTGCAGGGGTGCCGATCCTCCCGCCCACCGTATCTATCTTTTTCTCGAGGTTCCTTGGATTTGCAAAGTTTTCGGCAGCGTGATATAATTCCAAGGGATACTCGGATCCTACATCCACGTTGTGAGCCTCTTTATCGATCTCCGAGGGGTTGATCCGGGTTGAGAATACCAGTGGTGCATCCATGAGTCCTCCCAAGCGATCGGGTATGAATCCCTTAGAGAAGTTGAGCAGCCCGTCCATCAGGAGCATGAGTGCGTCCTCGTCCCCGTCGCAGTTCCTCCTCTTGGCGGTATGGAAGAAGGGATGTGCATAGCATACCGAGGCCTTTGTGAATCCCACGATTCTTCCGAGAACCCCTGCGGAGGTGTGCGGAGCCAACCCGATGACCAGGCGGCCCACAAGGTCGGCCCGGCTTTTGACATTGTAATAGGGGCTCATCCCATAGATCTTCACCAGCTCATCGTCCACAAAGCTGGCGGCCTTGACCAGGTAATCTGCCGCGGATTGGGCAGGTATTATATCCTGGACCCTCAGCTCTAAGAGCTGGTCATCGTTCTCCAAGGGCTCCCCGTGGATATCTTTGGTGTAACCCAGTTCCTCGAGCATCTCGACCGACGTCCCGATCTCTCTCGGTCTAAAATGGGTCAGCGGCAGGTCCGTGATATCAACTCTGAGGGTACCGTCCTTGTACACAAAAACCCCCTTTATCGCCCTGAGCACACCTTTTTCCAGCATCTCGGGGCTCTTTATCTTGGACATCATCCCCTTTACCCCTTTGACATCGGGAAGCTGGTTCACACCCAGAACCTTCTTGCAATGATTCAGCTCGAGGGAAATGTCCAGTTTCATCTTTCCGATCTTCCCCTTATCCTGCGTCCTTGTGCCGCAATAGCATCTGAACCTGTGGGTTTCAACATCACAATTAGGGCAATACCTCAGTCCCACATCCACGTTCACATCGCCTGCGGCAGCAGCGACTTTTATGAGTCTCCTATTGGTCCCGGAATTACCGATCGGGTAAAGGGAATGAAGCGGGGGCCTCATTGCCCTCCCCTTGGCCTTCTCCGGACGCCCCATTCGTGTACCGATGCGCGTAGGGGCCCTGGGTTTAATGGTCCCGCCTGAGTTTTCCGAGGCCCATTCCATAATATTCTTCTTTTCCGATTCTTTGATGACATTAAGATCGGTATCCAATCCCAGCCCTCGCAATAATGGGTAAGCGTAACTGGTCAGGCGGATCCTTCCCTCCTCGATCGTGTGGAGGGCCCCAAGCCCCTCGAGCAGCTTCTTTATCACGGGTTTATTCTTGAGCCTGAGGATATCCTCTCCTGATTCATAGCTTCCATAGGTATGGATATGATCCCTGAGTTCCCTGGCCTCCTCCACGCTGATATCGTGCCAGAAAAGGTTGTAGTCGGGATGAAGCGGGACATCGTTTTTTTCCATGAACTCGAAGGCCTCCCTGGGGTTCTCGAATTCCTTGGGCACCAAGCCCTTTGCTTTGACCTCGGCCCTCCACCACTCAGGAGAGAATGCGCCTGGCATGAGGGGATGGTTGTTCTCGACAAACTCCCCAAATGGGATAAGGATCTCGCCCAGGTCCACGATCCTTTGGATCTGGTTCCTCACACTCTCCGCCCCGGCCCTATAATCAAGCCTGATAAAGTTCCCGTTATTCAACACCACCAGGGGCCCCTCGATTGTGTCGCAGGGCGTGATTGCCCCGGCCTTACCAGGCCTTTCGATCTTTACCTGGGTCCCGATGGCAAGGAAATCATCGGTTACCGTGAGGGCTGCCGGGTGTATCGCAACTGCCGCCGTACCTGTCGTCCGGGCCCGTCCATACCTGAGCCTGAACCCGCCTTTCTTTGAGGGATAGGAAAATACGGGCCTTCCCGCGATAAGTTCCTTGATGTAATTATCGTTTGGGCCAACCCCGATCCCGTCCTTGCTTTTTAGATTCGTAAGCTCCTTGAGGAATCCCCAGTCCGGAATCCCCAGATTGTCAACATGCTTCTGAAGCTTTGGTGCTTTAAGGGTCAGCCCCTCGGAGATCACGAGACAGGCACCCCCACGAACCCGATTGGTGTCGAATGAACCGATATCTCGATTCCCGGATATCTCCTCCTTTTCCGTACCTTCCCCGTCTATGGAAATGGGGCAGTTCTTCACAATGACCTCGATCTCACTACCGGAAGGGGTGTACTGGAGATGCTGGATTCTTCGATAGAGTAATATCTCTTCCTTGAGCCTTTCTACCTCTTTATCCGTGGCTTTATATCTGTCGATCCCGAGCTCCCTTCTGGCAACATCCGCAATCAGCACGCTCATGGCCTGTCCGGTTCCGCCTGCAGACCGGATAGGACCTGCAAAATAAAGAGCCACATAGGGTGTACCGTCCGGGTTCAACTTGAGCCGTACCTTGGATATCCCCTCGAGAGGGGCCACAAGCACCCCTTCGGTAAGGATCGCAAGACAGGTTCGCACGGCCTGCTCGATGGCCTTTTCTGCCGGCCCCTCTACTGAGCGTGCAAGCTCTTTTGCAAGCTGGATGGCAACCACTTCCCTGTTCCCCACTTCGACCGAGAGTTCCCGTATCCTTTTTGCAATCCCTAAGGGCCCTACCAGGTTCTCCACCCTGGCGGCAAGGTCCTGGGCAAGGGGGATCTCCACCGAGGTCTCTGGGTCCAGGCCCTGGGCCCTGGCCGCGTTGGCAATATCGTATGCATCGTTCACCCTCTCTTCCAGTCCCAGGAAATAGTCGAGCATCTCCCTGCTCATTCCTGCTTCCACATCATTATCATTCGTGTTCCCGGGAGGTATGGGGAACGGTTGAGGCGAGGTGGTTGCGGCATCCGAGACATTCATCTGATCAAGAGAGGATTCCAGGATTATAAAACTATCTATGATGGCGCACTTTCCTTCCCTCTCCACGATCTTTTCTGTGCTTAGAGGCATCCGTTCTCGAGAAGGTATCTGCGAATCTGCCTCCGGATGGTCTTCTTCACATAGCCTGCCTCGATACCGCTCCGGAAGAGCTCTTCCACGATCTCCCGGTCCTTTTCCTTCAGGTCCTTGAGGGAAATGGGTGCGGGTTTCTGGGGGAGGTACATCTCGATCTCCTTTTTTTTCTTCTCTTCTTCCTTCCCGGCTGCGTTAGTTTCCTTTTCCGATCCTGTAGGATACCCCTTTTCAACAAGGAACCTCCTTACCTGCTTACGGATGGTCTTCTTTACATAGCCTGCCTCGATACCGGTCCGGCAGAGCTCTTCTACGATCTCCCGGTCCTTTTCTTTCAGGTCCCTCAGGGAAATGGGTACGGGTTTCTTGGGGAGGTACATCGCGATACGGCTCTCCTCCACTCTCTTCTTAGCAGGCCTCTTTTCCTCCTTCTTCGGCCCCTTTTTGATCTTTTTGTCCGCCACTTTCTTCTTGCCTTTAAGGTATCCCTTTCCTTTTAGATATCTGCGAATCTGCTTACGGATGGTCTTCTTGATGTACCCGGATTCTATGCCTGTATAATAGATCTCCTTGAGAGTATTTCTGTCCTCAGAGCTAAGTTCCTCCAGTAAAACGGGTGCTGGTTTTTGTGGGAGGTATTCTATCATATCCGAAAGGGAGAGGCTCTCTAAATAACCGATGAATCGTTCCTTGACCATCCCGTCGAACCTCTTCTCGATCTCCGCCTCCACCTCTGTGAATATCCCCATGAGGTCCTTGTCCTCCTTCTCTGTGATATCCTCCATTCCAAGCCCCCTGGGGAGGTAGGGTACGTACCAATCCTTTTCTTCTCTCTTGATGCGTCTGTGACTGCGATTGAATTCTTCGATGTAGGAAGTGGTTCTTTCATCTTTGGGCATGTCCCTTTACCCCTTATTCTAATATATATCATTTTTGTGGTAGAATCTTGCAGACCTGGAAAACTATCCTCTTCCGTATTTCAAAAAAAGGTGCATTACCCCGATGGTTATGGAGAAATCGAATCCGGATCCCATTAGATCACCCCTCTGCCCTTCTCACCAGTGCCTTTGCCCTCTCACCAGCCTTTTCTATGATTTCCTCCTCCCCTTCCACGTCCCTGTGGAGCATGAGCACCTTTCCGTCACAGATGGTCGTATCCACTGCACCCCCTGAAGCGGAATACACCAGATTGGCCACTGGATTGTGAGTGGGTGTGAATTCCGGAAGTCTGGTATCAATTAGGATCAGGTCCGCGAGCTTCCCTTCTGCGATCTCTCCCGAATCGATCCTTAATGCCCTGGCACCGTTTTCTGTTGCAATGTCAAGGGCCTCCTTGGCAGGCATGAGGGTCTGCCTGTCCTGGAAGAGCTTCTGGATGATGGCAGCGAACTTCAGCTCCTCGAGCATGTCCAGATTATTGTTCGAGGCCGCTCCGTCCGTACCAAGGGTGACATTCATCCCCGCCTTTCGCATAATGTGATAGGGCATCGCCCTTCCCACCGCAAGTTTTGCATTGGAAACAGGATTGTGGGACACATTAGCCCGATGGGAGGCAAGCAGTTTGATCTCCCTGGCATTGAGCCAGACGCCGTGGGCTGCTATGAGTTTATCGGATATCAATCCGACCTTCGAGAGCAGTTCAGTCGGCCTTATTCCATATCTCTCGACACAGTCTGTATTCTCCTTTCTGGTCTCTGAAAGATGGATGTGCACTAAGAGGTCCTTCTCTATGGAAAACTCCTTGATCCATTCCAGTCCTTCCCTGGAAACCGTGTAAACCGCATGGGGCCCGAGGGCGGCCTGGATCCTCGGGTTCTTCATGCCCAGGATGCCTCGTAGGGTTTCCCTTGTTGCCTTGATCTCTTTCTCACGTTTCCCATTATCGAAGAGGTCGATGAAGCCGTAGGAGAGCACGGCACGGACGCCCATCTCCTCTACAGCCTTGGCGGTCTCCTCCACCATGAAATACATGTCATTGAAGGCGGTGGTTCCGGACTTGATCATCTCCAGGATGGCCAGCTTTGTTCCCCAATAGATATCCTCGGGCTTCAGCCCTGCTTCCACGGGCCAGATCTTGTTCTGAAGCCACTCAAAGAGGGGCATGTCGTCTGCATAGCCCCTGAGGAGCGTCATGGCTGCATGGGTGTGGGTATTCACCAGCCCCGGGAATGCAGCCAGGCCCTCTGCCTCGATAACAATATCTGCCTCCTGCCTCTTCCCCAGTTCCATAATCAGGTTGTCTTCGATGTAGATGCATGTTTTTCTTTTGTTCAGGGCAGCGTTTTTGATCACGATCGACAAGGAAATCACCCTTTGGGAAAAATCCACTCCCCTACATAACTCTTTTGGTGAAAAGAATAGACCGTTGGCTTCCTGTCAAAGCAAGAGTCAGGTGGTGCCCGAGGGAGTAGGTGGTTAATGCAAAGAAAAAATAAGGAGATGTGTTAAAAAAATCGGTGATGGTACTCGGGCACCACTGTTACATTTTCAAGCTGATATTTATAGTTTTTGTCGAATGTGAGCGAAACATCTCTAACATCTCTTTCTCCATAAAATGACATCCCCCTGGCACCACAACGGAGTGAAGCGGTGGTCCAAAATCCGTTTCCATCCCTTCCTTCAGGGTACCGTACCACAAAAACGGCTCCTCAGATCCCGCTCTTGCCACTACCGCTATCTCCCTTTCCCGAGTGAGTATACCCTTACCAATCTTGCCTTCCATCCTCGAAAGTAGACGCAGCCCTTCGGTAGCGGTCATGGAGTAATCCCGATCCGTCCTGATGTCAAGGAGTACCAGTGTGTGAAGCCCCTGGTCGAGGTTGTTGAAAATGATGTCATAGGGGCTGGTGGGGAAGTAGTCCTTTTCAGGCCTGGCCAGTGTGGTGGTGCGTCCGAACTTGTAGGGCTGAAGGCCAAGAAGCCCTGGGACCGCGGTAAAGATAGAGGATGAATGGATAATCCTCACCGGAATTCCCCTTCGCATTGCCTCGATCCTAAGGGACTGATGGGTGGTGGCAGACATGGGATCCCCGGCGGTGAGAAGTACGGTATCCCCCTTAGCGGACGATTCAAGGAGTATCCTCTCCCCTTCAACCTCCTCACGAGATAAGACCTTCACTTGCTTCCCAAGAAACTCTTCAATCTCACTTAGGGTACTCCCCTGAAGCCTCGAGGTATAGAACTCGGCAAAAACATAATCCGCACCTTCAACCAGTTCCTTTCCCCGCACAGATATGTCCTTGACAGAATAAAAACCAAGACCAATAAAATAAAGCATCCCCATCTTCTCACCGCTTCTTGAGGTTATGACAGCAAGGCTTAATCAACTCCCCGAGATATTGGGAAAATGAGCTTCCTTATATCTCAAGAAGATTCTCTAAATCGTCGTTCCATTTCTTCCACCAACTCTCGGTCTCCACTTTGGAGGCCTTAAATCTCCTCACGATCTCCTCTGAAATGATCTTGTTCTCGATTTCTGGAATGTCCTCCATCAGGATATTCTCAATGTCCTCCCTCTGCATTGCAAGGTCAGGCATCTCGGGTTCCTTTTGTGGCACCTCGGGCGGTAGCTCAGGCTCCTCTTGTGGTATTTCGGGTTCTTCGGCAGGTAGCTCGGGTTCCTCTTGTGGTATTTCGGGTTCTTCGGCAGGTAACTCAGGTTCCTCGGGAGCTATCTCTTGGTCCACCTGTAGCGGTATCTCCGTCTCGGTAGGCGGCATCTCAGGTTCCTCTACAGGCATGGGTGGCAATTCAGGTTCTTCGGCAGGTAGCTCAGGCTCCGCGGGGGCTATCTCTTGGTCCACCTGTAGCGGTATCTCCGTCTCGGTAGGTGGCAACTCAGGGGGACTCTCAGGCTCCGCGGGAG
>DAOVMN010000120.1 GCA_030630685.1 Thermoplasmata archaeon
CCCTGAATCTCCGGGAAATAGGTCATCCATTCTGTGTCCCCTGACCTTCGGATGGACATATCTCCTTTCAGATAATTTCCCCTCAGATAATCTGTGGTACCTATGATGGGGATGTTGTTGCCCCTGGTGGCGGTGATGTTCACGCCTGCCTGGGGTGCGTCTTCGGACCCTGAAAGGCAATAGTTCGAGCCTACTATCAGGGCCATGATCACTAATGCTGCTATGGATGCTAGAACAGGTGCTTTTTGATTCAATTCCTCACCTCTCCAATTATGGTGGATGGGAAACATAGGCAAGTCTCCAATTGATAGGTATACTCAAATTGTGGTACTTATTATATAAATATTGAGGTGGAAGGAACGGGTAGGGTTTCAAAATTGTGGTTAAGACCATGAATAGGAAATTCTATCTCAGGAATCCCGACAGACTTGACCAAAAAAGCATAGAAAGATATATAATTCAAATTCACCGGTTGTATGGATCAGTAATCAATCGATTCCGGGTGAGAGAGATGAACCGGCACACAAAACTGATATCCTGGGCCTTTATCCTAATGATGGCCATAACATTAGTCCCCGCGGGAGTAACCGTATCCGGAGAGACCGAGACCAAGTTCGGGGACGGTTCGGAAGAGAAGACGGTAACCTTCGATGATGCAGGCAGCGATAATTCCACAACCATAAAGCTCCCCCATGAGGCCGAGGTCAGGGAAGCCACCCTGAGGCTCCAGGGCAAGGAAAATAGGGAAAGCTATCTGTACCATCCTACCCTTCTCATAGAGGACGAGGACAAGGACAAGGTCCTCTGGAACTTCAACGGCTCCGGGGCAGGGGCCTCGGGCTACGGGCACCTTGGAGAGCAGACGGTATTCCAGGACAATGGAACTTCATCATCCCTCTCGTTCTCTGGCGAGGAATACAAAACCACCGCCCTGTACCTGCCGAAGAACGCCACGGTGAGGTCTGCCACAATGGACATCAGCGGGAAAAAGAGCGCAGGGGCCATGACGCCCCCGGAGGTCCTCAGCAACGGCACCCTGATTACCAGCTCTGCCGCATATCCTGCCGTGGCCTCGGATGGCTCAGACCTTTACATGGTCTGGATAGATAACGGGGACCTGAACTATGCTGGAAAAGACCAGGATATATTTTTCAAGATGTCCAAGAATAACGGGCAGACCTGGGGAAAGGCCGTTTGCCTCTCGGATTCCACCATGAGTTCCTACGCTCCATCCATTGCAGTGAATGGAAATGAGGTGTATGTGGCCTGGACAGAAGGTGAACTGATAACGAATCAGATCTATTTCAGGATGTCTAAGGACGGTGGGAAAACCTGGGGAAAGATCGTCAAGATAGAGGGGGACACCGACTGGGGTTCCCTCCCTGTTGTATCGTCCAGTGGGAGCTACAAGTATCTGGTGTGGGACTGTTCCCAAAAGGCCTATTTTACCAGGTCCAATGACCCCGATGGGGAGAAATGGGATAAACCCAAGACCATATCCGGAGGGGAGAAAACCTACGCATACGATCCATGGATCGCTAGCTATGGAAATCATGTGTATGTGGTTTGGTATGAAACGAACGAAGAAGATAGAACTTACAGTATAGTTTTCAAGCGTTCCGATAATTCTGGAGAGTCCTTCCCAAAGTCTCCCACAACCATAGAATCGGGTAAAGATTCCTTAAGTTATCCCAAGATAGCATGCAATGAGAATGGACGTGTCTATACGATTTGGTTGAAGTCTGATTCCATGGTCAGGATAAGGGACCTCAACTATTCATATTCAACAAATCAAGGAAGCACATGGTCTGAACCAAAAATTATCGATGATACAGATGAGGATATTTGTTCTGCCTCGATTTCCTCTGAGAGAGAAAGTGGTGTGAACCATGTTTATGTGGCATGGGAAGATAGATACAATGTATCCTTTATTCGTTCGACAAACGAGGTCAGTTGGTCCGGCTCACAAAACATCGTGGTAAACAACGGCTATTCGCCTGCCGTGACAGCAAATAATGATGGACATGTCTATGTGGCATATCACATTTCTAACCAGACCTCGACCCTCTATAATCAGGATGTCTACATAAATGTCTCAGATGATCAGGGAGTAAACTGGGACGATGGGACCCTCATCTCTCCCGAACTCTATGATGGCGACTCTCAGCAATCTGAAATTGCGGTGGATGGCGACGATATCTATGTGGTGTGGCAGGAGAGGGGGAATATCTCTGGTGTGGAGAACGGGGTGGATTATGACATATTCTTCAAGCACTACGACGGAAGTTCATGGTCGGAGATAACTGTCCTGTCAGATGCAATAGATGATGGATCCTCCACTTATCCGCATATTGCAGTGGATGGGCAGAATATCTATGTGGTGTGGCAGGAGAGCCAGAAAGGGTCTAATGATAATGTGGATCCAGATATCGTGGTCAGATACTCCTCCAACGGCGGGCAGAGCTGGAACCCGATCCGCGTTGTTTCGGATGACACGAATGATGGACCATCCTATTACCCGCGGGTCGCTGTTTCCGGTTCAAACGGTTATGTGGTATGGCGAGATAATAGAGATAGCGGTGGGAGCGGCACTGATTCCGACATCTGCTTTCGAAGGGTAAGTGGAGGTGTGCCCCAGGGTACAACGAGCATTCTTTCGGACGACCCTAATGACCGGAACTCTGAGAACCCGGATATTGCAGTGGACGGGCAGAACCTCTATGTGGTCTGGCAGGAGAATGGAAATGTGTCAGGAAGCGGCACAGACTACGATATATGCTTCAGAAAATCCACGAATGGAGGCACTTCCTGGGGGAATATTATAGTCGTTACCACCGATTCATCCTCTTCTTCCTATACCCCGGTCATCTCATTCGGGAACTATATTTACGTTGCCTGGAGGGAGTATTCCCTTGACTATTACCCCTATTTCTCGCGCTCATCAGATGGGAACACCTGGACAGAACAGGAAAGAATCACCTCGAAAACTGCCAATACTCTTGCACTCACCTCGAACGAGGACGAGGTGTACCTTGCTTTCCAGTACGGCTTAGGCATTTATGCATTTATTTATCTCACCTCTTCCCAGGACGCAGGGGACAACTGGGAGGACCCCGTGGAGGAAACAACAGACGATTCCGGATATGCCAATAACCCTGCGCTGGGCTTTGGGGATGACACCGTTCATCTCTGCTGGGATGATAACGGCAACATATCCGGGTCAGGCTACGACTACGATATCATCTACCGCCGCAGTATCTCCTCCTATCCCAGCGATGTGACCCTGGATGTAGGGGATGACGGAAGTATCGACTGGCAGCATCCCGGGGAACTCAATGACGACAACTCCCCTCAGACCTACGATAAAGGTGATGGTTTCGTGGACGCCCTGAACACAGCCCTAAGCAGTGCGAAGTATCACACAGACTTTTACGGCAATGATATCGCCACCATAATCCTGAACCTCACCTCCGATACCGCGGGCCTGGTGGTTCTGGACAATATGAGGATAGAATATGACTACACAGCCTTGGTGATCGACTTCAACACCACACTCAACGATTACTTAAAGGATCACCAGGATGAGCAGGACGGGGACGGGAACATTGTGATCCCCCTCACCATTACCACGGATTCCGCAGGGAAGCTCACCCTTTCCGAGCTCTACATCGAATATGAGCTCAAGAAGAGCCTCACCATCCTGACCCCTGAGGAAGGCGGGCAATACACAACCAGCATCGAAATCACCTGGGAGGCCAAGAACTTCGAATCCGGGGACGAGGTTGACATTTCATACTACGATGGAAGTGATTGGAAGGATCTCACCACAAGGGATGCCTCGGATGAGAGCCATACCTGGGATACCTCTGACGAGAACGGCAGGTACTACAATATCAAGATCGAATACACAAAGGATGATAAGGTAATGGCTGAAACAGAATACTTCATGATAGACAACTATCCACCTACCACAAAGCATTACATTGACTATGGGGAGGAGCGATATGAGGCTCCGGACGATACTGTCTGGGGGAGCAGTGTAACCATCACCCTGGAATCTGATGATGACTTTGAGGGCGGAGAGCGTGGCTCAGGGGTTGATCACACCTATTACCGAATAGTGGATCAAGATCGAGGGGATTGGATCGAATACACTGAACCGTTCACCATAGAAGATCATGGTGAGCATACGTTCGAGTACTATTCAGTGGATAAAATTGGAAATAACGAATCCGAGGAAACCAAAAGTGGAGAGGCCCACATAGATGCAGAGGAACCCAAGATACTGGATTGGACCATTCCTGATGTGAATTATAGGACCACCGGGGTGGTTCATGTAACTTACGATGTCTCCGATGATAGTACAGGCATTGACGTAGATAATAGCAAACTCCAGTACAACCTGACAGAGAAAGGGAAAGAACCGAAAGCACTCGACTGGGAGTCTATGGAAAATGTGAAGCTTGATGGTGGTGAATTTTCCGGGGATATCAACGAGAACTGGACCAAGCTCACCGAGTTTTTCGGCGGGACCTTTGATCTCCATATTCTATGCACTATAAGAGACTATGTTGAGAACGAGAACATCAGTCAATTAAAGGAAGTGGTGGAAGAAGATAAAATCCCACCGGACATTGTGGAAGTTGGCTCGGAGGTGGATGGGGATACAGATAACATGTACTTTGTGGGAAGCGAGGTGCGCCTTTATGCGGTCTCGAATGAGGATGACCTGACCGGGAGTGTGCGCATCAACGGCGGCTCTACAGGAGGTAACTTCGATGTCCCGTTAGAGCGGGACGAAACCACATATTTCGCACTTTGGAACACCACGGATATTGCAACGAAACAATACATTGTGATCTTCACACTCACAGATTCGGCGGATAACAGTGCCACCAATAACACCCTCAAGATCCTGATCGAGAAGATTCCTTATCCTGAACTTTTGGTCACTGGAATACAGGTAGAACAGAATGGGGTGAACGGGATTGAAAACGCTATCGGGGAGGGGATACTCACCAACATCACTGTATCGGTAAGCAACTTCGGGACCATGGACGTGACCAATGTAAATCTCACAGTCTACGATGACAAAAAGGAAGCGGGCAGTATCATTGCTACCGAATTGGTAGATCTCCGGGCAGGGGACACCAAACAGGTGAGTGTAGATTGGACCCCAGGAGCATCAGGGGGCTCCAAAACCCACACCATCATCGCAGTCATAGAGATAATGGAAGGTGAGGTATTAACCGAGAACAACGAGCATTCGGAAGATGTCACGGTTCGTTCCCTCCCTGACTTCAGGATCATCTCGATAACCATTCAGGATGAGGACGGAAAGGAGATGACCTCTGCCAACGAAGAGGACAGGATAAAGATCTTGGTGGAACTTGAAAACATTGGGGATGCCCAAGCATCGATCACGGTATCTGCCTATTATTCCGGAGACACGCATATCGACTCAGAGGAAGGGGTATCCATTCCAGCGGGCGAAACCAAAACCATCACGTTGGAGTGGACCTCGGCAGTCAAAGGAGACCAGACGATCACGGTAAAAGCTGACCCCGCGAACGATATCATGGAAAAGAACGAGGACAACAATGAGATGTCCAAATCCCTGCTGGTTAAGGAAGGGTCGGGAGGAGAGGGTGAACCAGAGAGCGATGACTCCGGTTTCCCGATATTGATCCCCATTGTGATCATAATTATCGGAGGAATCGGTGCTGCAGGATACTTCCTCATGAGGAAGAAGAAGGAAGATGAGTGGGGTACCGGTCCCACAACAGAGGAAGAGATGAGCTGGGAGGAAGAGGGACCTGCACCTGCTCCAAGGCCTGCCCCAATACCGATGCAAGAAAGGGCAGCAGAGAGGCCTGCTCCTGTGCCGGTGAAGGTGAAGTGTCCCAGGTGCGGCTGCATCCTGAGCATCAGCACGGATAAGAGACCGGTTACGGTAAAGTGCCCGAAGTGCGAGACAAAGCTCAGTATTAAGGAATGAGGGGAACCAATGGGGAAACTGAAGATAAAGAGACCCCGTGGTACCCGAGACTTCGCTCCCCAGGAGATGTATGCCAGAAAGCAGGTCGAGGGGATACTCAGAAGGGCAGCAGAGACCTTCGGCTATGGCGAGATCGCGACACCAACCTTCGAGCATCTAAGCCTCTTCACCATGAAGTCCGGCGAGCAGATAGTGGAGCAGCTTTACACCTTCGAGGATAAAGGAAAAAGGGTCATGGCGCTCCGTCCCGAGCTCACTGCAGCAGTCATGCGTTTTTTTTCCGAGGAGATGGCCTACAATCCAAAGCCAGTGAAGGTATTTTATTTCGGGAACTGCTTCCGCTACGAGCGACCGCAAAAAGGCAGGTACAGGGAATTCTGGCAATTCGGAGCGGAGTGCATCGGCCCATCCGGTCCCGAGGCAATAGCCGAGATAGTGGCCTTGGCCCATCACTGCATCAGAGCCACCGGGCTGCAGGGGTTTGTCCTCCGCATCGGTCATCTTAGGGTATTGCAAAAGGTCCTCCAGGAAGTCGGGGCAAATGATAAGTCCGCAATGACCCTCATAGACAAAGGAAATATTGATGGTCTCAGGGAATACTTTATCGAGCAAGGTATAAGGAATTATGAGGCCCTCTTGGATCTTATTGAGCTGAAAGGGGAAAAAGATGCCCTCAAGAAGGCCAGGGAGATCAACAAGATGCTGAAGCAGGAAACCGGGGGGCTCAGGAATGCTGCCGAGGGATTGAATTCCCTGGAAAGGATA
>DAOVMN010000106.1 GCA_030630685.1 Thermoplasmata archaeon
AACTAAATGGTACCTGATTTTGTAAACGCAATGATTTGCTCTTCTCAATGGGATCATATCGGTAAAAGATACTTTAAGATTATATTATTTTGTGGCTCCCATCCCCGCAGCAAGCTGCGGGGTATTCGAATAAAAATAAATCCAGCCCCTGCAGGTTGAGTTATCTGGTGACAGGCAGCATGAATTAGGGTGTCCGCTAGAGTTTTCATAAGTGAAATATACTATATTGGTTGAGGTTATATTACTGATATTAAACAGCCTGTATCTTGCTGTAGATAAGTCTACGCACTGTGGTGTGTCCTGTCCTGCAACGCACAGGCAGGTTGTTCCAGCTTCATCACATGTGTTTCCAGCGCAGCAATCTTCGCCAGTAGATCCATTAAGCACCTCTCACACTCCCCCGCCCCTGAAGGTCCGGCTTCCCACCCTTCGGATAAACGCATAGCCCATCCGTGGTGCATTGAACGCCCATCCCACCCTGCCTTTCATGTCCATGACAATGATACCGCCCTCCCTACCATTCACACGTTCCTCGAGGTAGTCGATGGCCAATTGTGCGGCCTTTTTGGGATGGAGGTCCTTTCTCCTTTTCATGTGATCAAGTGCAGTCTTCGAGATGACCACCTTCATGAGGTCCTCCCCGATCCCGGTGGCCGCAGCCGCTCCAACTATATCATTCGCATATCCTCCGCACCCGACGAGCGGGGTATCCCCTATCCTGCCGGGAAGTTTGTAGGTCATCCCGCCGGTGGAAAGGGCAGATGCACAGTTTCCGTATCTGTCAAGTGCAACCGCTCCCACTGTATCGCTCACCTGCCGCTCCATTTTCTTTCTGACGCGTTCCCATCTCCGAAGGGCATCCTCGGTTATGAGTTCGTTTTCGTCCAAAAGCTCGAACCCGAATTCCCTTGCTAACTCCTCGGCACCTTTTCCGGCAATAAGAAGATAGGGAGTATCTTCCATCACCCTTTTTGCTAATGATACAGGGTGTAGTATCCTTGCCACGCCAGCCACGGCACCGGATTTCAGGTCATTTCCTCGCATGAGGAAGGCGTCCATCTCGATGTGCCTCTGCCTGTTCAGGCTGGAGCCTACTCCGCAGTTCAAAGGGGGAAACTCCTCCATGGAGCGGACCGCTTCCTCGACCGCTTCCACCGCGCTTTTCCCCTGTTTTAGGAGCTTGAAGCCCTTCTGTGCCGCGATCCCGGTGCCGTTTATGTAGTCCTCCACTGCTTTATCCGGGATCTTTCCCGCTCCACCGTGGACGATGATGCTGACGGGTGGTTTCATGGGTTTCGAGGGGCGGGAGCTTGTATTTATCTATTTTCTCTCAGGACCTCAGCTTTCTGAGGAAGCTCTTGAACTTCTCCCTGCAGATGTGAAGGATCGCTTTATACAACAACTCTGTTGTACAACAATTCTGTTGTGCGCCTATTTTACCTGAGACACGGACAAATTGCCGTTTTGTTCTCTCAGCCAGCACTTGAACTTCTCCCGACAGATGTGAAGGACCGCCTCCGCATCCCCTGTACCGGAAAGTCCTGCAGCCCCAGGATGTCCCCCACCCTGACCATTGACCTCCTTTCCCACCCCTTCCAGGAACTTACCCAGGTGAAAACCCTTTTTTATTAAAGCGGAAGAGGCACGTGCACTGATCCGGTATCCCCCCTTCCGGGAAGAGCCTACCCAGGCAACATCCGCCCCGAGCATGAGTAGAGCCCTGGCTGCATCCCCTTCAAAGGCATTTACCTCCGAGATGGCCATGATGATGCCCCGGAACTCCTCGATACGAACTCTCTGGGCGGCCTTGAGCTTGGCAATCCGCTTGGAGACATTCTCCCCCTTGGTGTTCAAGGCATTGTGGATGTCCTCGATGGTTATGTCCGTCTTTCCCAGGAGCTCGGCAGCGGTTCTCAGGGTTTCCGGTACAGCAAAGGTGAGATGTCCGGTGTCCGTGAGTATCCCGGCTAATAATGCCGTAAGAGCCTTTTCCGGTATCTTTTTTCCTGCAAGCTTCATGAGATAATATATGATTTCCGCACAGGAACGCTTTTCCGGGTCCGTGTAATAGATAAGCACATCCCCCCTCTCCTCCCAGGCCGAATTCCGCGCGTGATGGTCTATTACCACCTTTGGGATACTCGGGATGATCTCAAGCTGGGAAGGTGATGAGGTATCAAGCACTATTGCAAGGTCGAACTCTTCGAGCTCCTCCAGCGTGTGTTCACTGAATTCCAATCCAAGAAAGGATGAGATATTCTTTGCGGTGCTGCTGACCCCTCCGGTGGCGGAAACAGTAATCCCAGGGAGGCACAAAGATAGAGCCACTGCGGAACCAACCGCGTCGGGATCGCCGTTCCTGTGGAATAATACCACCTTTTTCCTGTCCGTTTCAAGAAATTCGATTATTTTCAGGAGGGTTTCGTTCTCCCCGGTGTCCAACACTATTCCTCCATTCATTCGAGGGTTCAGGCACCCACCACTATAATCAGGGTCTTCTCGTCTTTATTCCCGGAATCATCCTCTGCAAGAACCCGGAATTCGTAGGTTCCCTTCTGATCGAGATAAATGGTTCCGCCTGTGTATTCGTTGTCTTTGTTACCTGTTTTTTTCATAGAGCGCATTGTTGTGTTTTTGTCGGCGTCGGGCGGGGTTATGGTTATATAAAGAACGACACTCTCCAGCTTACTATTGTCCACCACGGTGGCGTTGATCGAGATGGTTGTGTTTATGGTTGGGTTGGGATCCTGGAGATAGGTCACATTCTCTGATGTCTCGTTTTCAATGGTGTATAGGACAATGGAATCAACATGAGGGTCCACCATGTCTATGAATGGGGGATTGAGAAGAAGCGTGAACATCCCGAACCAGGCAAAGAAGAGCAGGAGAACATTGCCAGCCCAGTTCTTCTTCTCGAATGTAGAGGTGTCGATCTTCATGAGGGAGAAGTAATCCTTGAGTCCAAGCTCTGCTAAGATGATGAGTAGTAGACCCACTATCCTGTAGCCGGTGTCGATCCTTACTATGAAATAGGATACCAGGGCGATGATCAGGGCAAAGAGAATTACTACGCCGGTTACTTTGGCGTCCCGGAATTCCTTCGCGATGTATTCCTCCTTGTCGAATTCTGGGAATTCGAATGCTGGCTTGTCCTTTATTCTGGATTTAGCTGACAAAAGTAGTTCACCGGTGCCCCCAAATCCGGTTTTACTTAAATTATTTTCTCATGCTTTTGATCTGTATTTACCTTATACACCTCGATACCCCTACACCTCGATACCCCTGCCCGCACAGTGCCTCCGGTCCTCTCGAAGAAACCTTTTCGTCTTTTCCTCGACAATCACTTTATTTTTCATCAATTAATCACCCTTTTTATTGACTATTATCCCATTATTTCCCCCGATTTCACTTAACGACTCTGGTGTATGTAAAGTACGAGGCGAAGCCGAGCATTTGGGTGAGGGCGATAGCCCGAACCGCATACACCATGTTGGGCGAAGTCGTTGCAATGTCATATTTCAATGTATTGATCTAGACCGGCAATTAGATTGAATCCTTTTATATGTATTCCCAAAGGATCTTCATCTTTCCTTCTATGCCGATACACTATTCCTTCGTCTTGGAATGTTCCAATTGGACTTGGTTTTTGTTTGGTATTCTTATGAATAGCGGCTTCAACTCTCTCCAGTATTCTCTTTTCCTTATCAAGAGGAATTAAGAACAATCGCATGCATTCTATGAACTCTAACATCTTGCGACCAAGAATCTGTACCCTCTCTAAGTATTCAATCCTTGCTTTCTCTCTTGGTTTGATATTAAACCATCCTTCATACAAAAGCGTTTTAGTACCATTAATGAAATCCTTTGCATCATAAATATGATATTGTCCAATAAGATATGCTTGGAAATGCTGTGCAAGCCTTTCAATAAATGATTTTCCAGTCTCTCCAACATAATAGAGCATGAACTTACTCTTAAATGGAGCCGTAAATAAGTAGATTCCTCTGTTGGAAGAAATTGAATTTGTAAAAACATTATCCTCTGCCACCTCTATCCATTTGAAAGGTCCGTACAATTGTACTTCAAGATCGATTTTCATGGTATTACATCCTATCTGCGATTTCGCCTAACATTCCGAGCGTATCTGAAGTTCCCCGAAGGGGAATTTGGGCGGAGTGTCGAAGGCACGAAGCCAGATACCCGCCTGTTATCGGATTGTGCTGGTGCGTGTTCTATTTTTCTAATAATAATCTCAGTAGACCTATTCATGTATCCTTTTCCTTGCCCAGATCTCAAAGTCTATTGTATTTTGAATTATTTTCATTTTATGGGAATTGTCTGGTGGTGCAAATGCTTTTTTGCTAGCGTCTTGATACACATCTAACGTCCAGTCCAATGCATAACCTTTACGGTTTGTATATTCTGCTGGCCCTATTTTTGGATTGATATATTCCGGAATTTGATATTCTACCAATCGTCTTTTTGCTTTCTCAAGCTTATTTCTCTTTATTTCATTTTCCTCCTGTTCAATTAATAAACTGAAGATATTTTCATATTGTTTCAAGTGCCCTTGCTGCGTTACAAATACTTCACAGCTTGGAGTAAGCGCACAACCCGACCATACTTGCTTATTTTCTCCAATATAAGCGTCTTCGATTGCACGTCCAATCCAGATGGTATTGCTATTAAAAATTAAATCTCCATACCCAATCGCCCCTCGAAGTGGTGCTTTATGACCGGCAAAGCCGCTGCAAAGAAGATTGTGTGAGGCCGTAACTATCCTAAAAAAATGATCAAATGTATTTCCTTTTGCAAAAAGAAGAATGCTGTCAGAAACAATCCGATACTCCAGGCTCTGTGGCCCAAAATCAGGCACATATACATTCCTTCCGTTTCTTTCTATTGTTTTCCCCCTTAAAGCAGCAGAATGTTGTATTTGTGGAAGAAGGCCTCTCATATAAAGAGAATATAAACCCTCGGTACCCCTATGCTCTCTCAGAGATTTGAATCTTAGGAAATCGAACATTGCTACAAACGAATTTATTGGAGTCGATTTGATTTGCATTTGTCAATCACACCTATCAATTATCATACCGAAATATTAAGCTCCAGCATGTCCGATAACATCGGTATATCCGACATCGATGTCGGATATCCTTCCATTTTGGTGTTATATCTGAACTTAATGTCGGATATGCCTGCCTGGGTGTAAATTTCTGTTGCCTTACTGCCCTTGTGTCCCAAAGCCTCGAAATATGTTGTTCTACTCATATTCCTTCTCACTACCTCTTGTTCCCGCTCTTGTTCGGCTGGCACCGGCCATTCTATCAATCCTCAAAAGGTTGATTCAGATCGGGTATGGAAAATAACATCAGACATCCTATTTAAGTATTTTGAATTGGTCGGTCTATTCCGCCCCCCGACCCCCAGGCCATCACGCCCGCGCAGTGCCTCCGGTCCTCTCGGCCCTGCGGGACGGGTAATGAGGAATCCATAAATACCAATTAGAACGCTCCTTGGAAACGATGCCTGTCATCAATCTCGATATCGCCGAGCTCAATAGACTGCTCGGCAAGGAATACCCGGTGGATGAGCTCATCAATAGAATCCCGATGATAGGGGCGGATGTCGGAAGCCCGGAGGGCGGTATCCTGCCTGTGGAGTTCTTCCCCAACCGCCCGGACATGTTCAGTATCGAAGGCTCTGCTCGCGCGCTGCGGTATTTCCTTGCCCCGGAGAAGGAACTCGAAAGGATGCCCTTGCCGGACTACCCGGTTAAACCCTCGGGTATCGGAATCGATGTAGACCCCTCGGTCGGGGATGTGAGGCCCTATGTGGTGGGAGCCATTATCAGGGGGGTGGAGATGACCGATCAATTCATCCAATCCCTCATGGACCATCAGGAGAGGCTTCACCTCTCTATCGGGCGGAAGCGCGTCAAGGCGGCCATAGGTGTGCATGACATCTCCATGGTCGAAGGGCCGTTCCGTTATACGACGGAATCCCCGGACTTCTCGTTTGTTCCCCTGATGAAGGATAAAGAGATGACACTTGATGAGATCCTGAACAGGCATGAAAAAGGGATCGCCTACGGACACATCCTCGAAGGTAAAGACCGCTATCCCGTAATCCTGGACAGAAACGGTAATGTCCTTTCCTTTCCTCCGGTCATCAACGGTGTGCTTACGGCAGTAAGGGAGGATACAACCGACCTTTTCATTGATATTACAGGCATGGAACTCCGACCAGTTACCTTAGCGCTCAATATCCTTACCACCGCCTTTGCGGAAAGGGGAGCTGATATCGAGAGCGTGGAGATTAACTATGACCCATCCCATCCGTTGATAGGCGGAGAGGGCCTTATTACCCCGGACCTTTCGTGGAGAAAGACCACGGTTTCTGTCAAGGAACTGAATCGCCTCCTCAACACATCGCTACCAGCCGAGGATTGGATTCTTCCATTCAAGAGGATGGCCCTCAGGGCGGAGCCTGTGAATGGAGGTAAGGAATTAAAGGTGGGGCATCCCGCCTACAGGGCGGATATACTCCATCCATGGGATATCTTCGAGGACGCTGCCATTGGCCTGGGTTATGAGAATATCATAGAAGCCCACCCGAGTCTTCAGACAACAGGCGCACCCCTTGAGATTGTCCCACTGGTGCGAAGGTTCCAGAGGGCGATGACAGGGTTGGGCTTCAGCGAGGTCAAGACCCTCACACTAATAGGAAAGAAGGACGGATACGAAAACATGGACCATCCAGTGCCTGAGGATGACATTGTTCTCCTGAATCCCATTACCGGGGACCACACCCGCCTTCGCGTCTCCCTTCTCCCCTCACTGCTCTCCATTCTCAGGGCCAACCGGCACAGGGAGCTTCCCCAGAGGATATTCGAGGCAGGCATTGTGGTGGAAAATGGAAAGAATGTCTGGAAAGGGGCTGGCCTCGCTATTCATTATAGGGCCGGATTCACAGAGATAAAATCCACTGTTATTTCACTCCTGCCCGCATTTGGAAAAGTGTTCTCCCTCCACCCACTACCTCATCCCTCCTTTGTCTTAGGGAGGTGTGCGGGAATAAAGATTGGAGACAAAGAGATCGGATATTTCGGGGAGCTTCATCCAGGGGTCATCACGGCCTTCGAGCTGGAATATCCTGTCGTGGCATTCGAGGTTTACTTGGAGGCTCTGAGAAGGGTGCATTCCCATTTTATGGGTAATTGAGAATCTCATTAACAACCGGGACTTTGTGATGAGAATGGAATTCTAACTGCCTTATCGAC
>DAOVMN010000064.1 GCA_030630685.1 Thermoplasmata archaeon
AGGACGCCAGCACAAGCGGCAGCGCGGATGTGGTGATCCACGATAAGGACCTCAGGGAGATCCTGAAATACATCCTTTAATTATCTTTAGCTTTCAGGGGAAAAGAATGCGTTTTTTATCTATGGGATCGTTCAGGGGCTGGATCCCACCCGACCGTTTACACCATTGCAAGAGAGATGGGACTCCTTCTCCCGGGAAAGAGGGTTGGTGCCGGTATCCATGAGCGGCTGCCGCCGGGGGACGGGGGATAAGTGCGGGACAGGTTTATGCTGTGGGATTAAGATTGGGGGGGAATCAAGGATAGCAAAAGCAGCCTCACTGCTCTACTGCATATCTTATGGTAGATTCAGCTAAGATTTCAACGGTATCGAATAACTCAACACCAGGACATTCCTTGAGCAGTATTGGTAGTTCCGTGCATCCAAGTATCACACCATGGGCTCCTTTGATTTTCAGTTCTTCAACAACGTGTCTTAATGCTTTTTTGGACCCCTCTAAATTCTTGCTATCATAAACATTCCAGATAACTTCCGTGATTTTATCCTGTGCCCGTTCATCAGGAAGAGTCAGGCTGATACCATTTTTCCCAAAGATATCGTCATAAATCCTATTCTCGACACAGGCCTTTGTAGCGAGAAGGCCGACTTTCTTATAACCCTTTGACCTGACTTTTTTCGCTGCCTCTTCCACAATGCTCAAAATCGGTATCGAGACTGAATTACGCATTTCTTTAATAAAACAATGAGTGCTGTTACAGGGCATGACAATGAAGTCAATCCCACATGACTGTAGATATCCTGCCCCTTCGATAAGCACTCCCAACAATTCATGCCTTGCCTGCATTGTCCCTTCGATACCGCCAGGAGTGGGCAAATTGTAGATCAGTATCTTTGGAAAATCATGGTCATACCTTGCCCCATACTGCTTCCGGCATTGCTCTATCAACATTCTATAAAATAAAATGGAAGAATCCGGACCCATCCCTCCCAATACCCCGATAAACTTCTTTCTCATAAAAGTCAAATTCTCCAAACCATATAAACATTTTACTAACTACCTGCCTGGTCTTACGAATCGATATGGAAAAAGTTTATTTGATCGATGGTTGATTTTTGGATGAAAAATATATAATCATATTCCATTCTCCCTGTCCATGGACCACCTGGGAGGGGCCGGAAAGAGAAGGCCCTCGGTAGACGAATATTTCATGGACCTTGCGCGTCACGTGGCTCGACGTTCTACATGCTTCCGAAGGAATGTGGGGGCGGTGATCGTGAAGGACAAGCACCTTATTGCCACGGGCTATAACGGTGTGCCCAAGGGCATAACCCACTGCATACATACAGGATGCATCCGTATGGGCAATCCCAATATCGAGCTCTATGAGGTGAGGCCCCCACAGGAGATCAAGGAGTTCTTCTCGAAATACAGGGAGATACCCCCCGGGCAGTATCATGAACTCTGTACGGGTGTACATGCGGAGCAGAATGCAATCATTCAGGCAGCCTATTTCGGTGTAAGCATCAGGGATGCGGAGATATACACCACCACCTTCCCCTGCGTCATCTGCGCTCGGATGATCATTAATTCCAGGCTAAGGCGAGTTGTTTACGATTCTGAATATGTCGATCCGATATCAGAGGAACTGCTCGGCGAAAGTGGTATCGTGGTGGAGAAGTTCCTCCAGACAAAGAAAGAGCCGAGGCAGCTTGACCTCCGGGATTGGATGGCCATCTGATCCATTGACACCACATCAGAAACCCTTCCCTTTCCTGTGGAGGCCCTTGTGTTCATAATTCTCTGAGAGACCACCCTTTTGTTCTTGGCCGAAGCTGTCTAATATAAAAACACCGATGGGGACATCACGCCTGTTTATTAATACCCTGAAAAAACGGCTCTGAATTACAGGAAACAGGCGAAACCATTAAAAATCGTTGGGTGTGTGCTCTATCAGATACAGGAACGGGATTTTACGATGCCAGAACCAAGTTTATCAGAGAATGCAATCAGGGTACTCGAACGCAGATATCTCGAAAAGGGCGAGGATGGGGACTTAGTGGAAACCCCGGAGGAGATGTTCCGCAGGGTCGCCAGGAACATCGCGAGTGCGGACAGAAACTATGACCCCAATGCGGACACCCGGAAGACAGAGGAAGAGTTCTTCGAGCTGATGACCTCCCTGAAATTTTTACCCAACTCCCCCACACTCATGAATGCAGGACGGGAACTCCAGCAGCTCTCCGCCTGTTTCGTTCTTCCTGTGGAAGACTCCATGGAGAGCATCTTTGAGACTATCAAACACACCGCCCTTATCCACAAATCCGGAGGGGGGACTGGTTTTTCATTCTCCAGGATCCGACCAAGGAACGATGTGGTCAAATCCACAAGCGGGGTATCCAGCGGACCCATCTCCTTCATGACAGTGTTCGATGCCGCCACCGAGACGATCAAGCAGGGCGGAACCCGCCGGGGGGCCAACATGGCAATCCTCAGGGTGGACCACCCCGACATCATGGATTTCATTAACGCAAAGAAGGACCTGACAAAGCTCAACAACTTCAATATCTCGGTGGCCGTTGATGAAAGATTCATGGAGGCACTGCATAAGGATGGCGAGTATGAACTGATGAACCCGAGAAATGGAAAGGCTGTGGGTAAGCTGCGTGCCAAGGATGTCTTCAATAATATCGTGAATAACGCCTGGGAGAACGGGGAGCCGGGCATCATCTTCCTGGACAGGATGAACAGGGCGAACCCCACTCCCAATGTGGGGGCGATAGAGAGTACGAATCCATGCGGTGAGCAGCCGCTTCTCCCCTATGAATCCTGCAACCTCGGCTCCATCAACCTTGCCCTTATGGTGAAGGATGGAGAGGTGGACAGGGAGGGATTGAGGAGGGTAACCCGCAGTGCGGTGCACTTCCTGGACAATGTCATCGAAATGAACAACTTCCCGCTGCCCGAGATAAAGGAAAACACCGAAGGGAACAGGAAGATAGGGCTTGGGGTGATGGGATGGGCGGACATGCTCATCCAGCTTGGCATACCATATAATTCCGAGAGAGCATTGGAGCTTGGTCGGGAGGTCATGGGCCTCATCGATGAGGAAAGCAAGGGAATGTCCGAGGAGTTAGCAGATGAAAGGGGTGTATTCCCGAACCTCGAGGGCTCCATCTACGACCGACCCAAAGGACGAAGGCTCAGGAACGCCACAACCACCACTATTGCACCCACGGGCACGATATCCATGATCGCCGATGTCTCCTCAGGGATCGAGCCCCTCTTTGCATTGGTTTACACCAAGAATGTGATGGACAAGGATGTACTCCTTTACATTAACCGGCACTTTGAACGGACAATGAAGGAGCAGGGGCTTTATTCCGATGAGCTCATGAAGAGTATTTCAGAAACCGGGACCATACGGGAGATCGAGGAGATACCCGAGGAGATAAAGAGGGTGTTCGTTACTGCCCATGATATAACCCCTTACTGGCACATCCAGATGCAGGGGGCATTCCAGAGGTATGTGGACAATGCTGTTTCCAAGACCGTGAACTTCCCACAATCGGCCACCCCGGACGATATCGCCGAGGTCTATCTCCTTGCATACGAGCTGGGATGCAAGGGCGTGACCGTATATCGGGACGGCTCCCGCAGAGACCAGGTGATTGCCATCGGTAAGAAGAAGGGAGCCGCAGAGGAAAGGGAGGAGCTAAAGATAAGGAAACCGAGGGACCGTGCACTGATCACCAGGGGAGCTACCCTGAAGATGAGAACAGGATGCGGGAACCTGTATGTGACCATCAACGAGGACGATGAGGGGCTTTTCGAGGTGTTCGCCACCATGGGGAAAGCAGGAGGGTGTGCGGCATCCCAGAGCGAGGCTATCAGCAGGATGGTCTCCCTTGCCCTCCGTTCCAGGATCGAGCCCAAGGCCATCATCCGCCAGCTCAAGGGGATCCGATGTCCGAATCCAACACTCTGGGTCGGCGGCCCCATATCTTCCTGTCCGGATGCCATAGGGAAAGCGATGGAGAGATACCTGGCTGCGAAAGAGGAGAGGACTCCGGTAGGGGAGACGAAGACCATCGAGAGCTTTGCGGAGCCGAAGAATGAGAATCCGGTATCCAACTCTCTTGCTGTAAAGGAGGGGGAGAACACCTGGATGGTTGGAATATGCCCGGATTGCGGCTCGCCCTTGTTCTATGAGGAGGGCTGCTCGGTGTGC
This sequence comes from Thermoplasmata archaeon, assembly GCA_030630685.1. Classification (GTDB taxonomy): domain Archaea; phylum Thermoplasmatota; class DAOVMN01; order DAOVMN01; family DAOVMN01; genus DAOVMN01. Next base: position 4,229 of record DAOVMN010000064.1, read on the forward strand.
CGGATATGTGCGTTCTCCAGGTGCGGATAGATGCCAAGACGCCAAAAAGGTTAAATATGGTCTTTTAATCTTCCTCTGATACATGAAGAGAGGTTAGAATATTATGGAAGTAATAAATTTAGCTATTGTGTCATTAATAGGCTACACCTCGAGCTCTGGAGGATACTCCTCATTCCGGAAATCGAAAGGGAAAGGAAAGATAGCGGCAGGAGTAATCCTTCTAATCATCGGGGTGCTTCTATTCCAATTCCTGATACCCACGATGGCGATCACCCCTGATGAGTACTGGGATGACGTAAGTGATGGCGACCCATACGGTACCTGGACTGTCCATGGACATCTTGCCAATAAGGATGAGATACCTGGGGGTGATATGACCATTTATTTCTACTCCTTTGAAGAGAATGAGGAAGCCAATTTCAGCTCCTCCGAGGACCTTGGAGATAATGGGGACGAGGTGATCGTGGAAATAGTGTGCTCTGAAGAAACCCTCATCCCGACGGCAAAAGGCACATGGAATCCATGGCTTTTCAAGGGCCCGGGTATCTTATTCATGTTAATCGGGGTCATTCTTCTGGTTGTAGGGGCAGTGCAGATTTCGAAGACCATCACCCCCTCCGCAGCAAAATCCAAGGGATATGGCACCTCATATTCCAGTGCGATTCCGATGTCCCTGGCGCAAAAACTCAAGAAAGGTGTGGTCGGCCCAATAATAGCGTTTATTGTGGTCCTTCTTCTCGTCGTTGGTCCCTTTATTAATGTTCATATTCCGTGGCTCTATGCCTCGCTAGGTCCAGCGGACTCAGATGCTGAAGGAAACCTTACGATCGGAATGGGCGTGGATTCAAAACATGTTTGGTTAGCCGATAGTCAAGTAGGTGCAATTAAAGTTGGTGACGAAGGGGTAGAGGATGCAGATTATGATGACGATATAAAGGCGGTTTATGACCGAGTAACTGTCTTGCTCGCCATCGGACTTGTCCTAACCCTGATCGGCATTATTCTCGCAGTCCTTGCCCTGAAAGGGAAAATTTATGCGAACAATGCAATGTATGTCTCCATCATTGGCGGGATCATTATTTTACTGGCACCCATCTACTTTGTAATCGGGATGGCAGGTGCCACAGAGTTAAGCGCTGCTGAGATTATTTATGACAGCGAAGAATTTGAAGGGCTAAAATTTACATCCAATGTATCATGGGCATGGATCCTTTCCCTCGCCATGGGGATCGTGAACATTGCATGCGGGGCCTACATGAGGGACCCCACCGGTGCGACAAAGAAGAAGAAAAAGGAGGAAGAGGCCCCATCATCCGGGATGGACGTCTCAAAGCTCTTTGCTCCACCGGCAGCTTCGCCAATGCAACAACCTCTCACCATGCCTCAGCAACATATACCTCAGCAGCCTCCAATGATGCCTATGCAACCGCCATCTCAATTTCTGCCACAGCAGGCACCGCCCACCCAACCAATGCCTCCGGGCTTTCAGGCACTCGGCCCACAGCCTCGGCCCCAGATACCCCAGCTTCAACCACAGCAGCCCAGCCCTCAACCACGGTTTCCGCCCACACCGGCACAAACACCACCGATGACCCAGCAGCCCCAACCCCCACCCACACAGCAGCCTCAAGTTCAGCTTCCGCAACCGACACCTGAACCTCCGGTAACCCCTGAATATCAGGCACCCTTCTGGACATGCCCCAACTGCGGTAATAGCATAGAATCAAAATACATCTTCTGCACAAGCTGTGGACACAGGAAAGGAGGATAAGGGTTTTTCTATCCCTCCCCTATCCCTCATTCGTTGCCATGGAGATAAGGAACTCGAGGAAGCTCTCCATTGCTTTCCCTCTGTGGGAGAAGGTGTTCTTTTGTGCGGTATCCATCTCCGCGAAGGTAAGCTCGCTTCCTATCGGAATAAAAACAGGATCGTAACCAAAGCCGTGCCTTCCTCGCTCCTGATATGCAATGTGTGCTCTGCACAGGCCCTCGAAATAATGATTCCTCCCATCAGTGTGAAACATCAGTGAGGTCCTGAACACCGCTTCCCTGTCCTTCTTTTCTTCAAGGAGACGGAGGATACCGGTATTGCCGATCGTGAAAAAAACGTATTTTGAATAAACACCCGGGAAGCCCTTTAGTGCCTTGATGAAGAGTCCGGAATCGTCTATCACGAATCCGTGGTCCGGAGCCTTCATCCAGGGGCGCATATCGTTCTCGAGTATCCATTCGATCCCATGTTCCACCACCGTTTTCAGGCTCTCGGCCTGGACCTCCGGGTAGGGGATATCCTCCTTGATAACTTCATGGTCAAGGGGTTGGAGCATCTTACTTATCTCCCTGAACTTCCCTTCGTTTGATGTGAGAATGTGGATGATCATTCCTCTTTCTCCCTGGACTCTTTGAGCCTTTCTTTCGGATAGTAGTTCTTTGCTATTACATAGACCTCCGAGCTGCTCTTGCGTGAGGCCTTTGGGTTGTGAACCTTAACCATGCTGAACCTGGCCTTCACCTGGTCGAGGTAGGATGAGAAAAGGTCCCCCTCGAATACCTTCACAACGAAGTTTCCGCCCTTGGCAAGGAGGGAGTCGGCGGTCTTGAGTGCCATCTCGGCCAGGTAGATGGAGTTTGCATGATCCATGGAATAGTGGCCGCTGATGTTGGGAGACATGTCAGAGACAACGGTATTGATCCTTCCCCCTACGGTCTTGATAAACTTTTCCTGTACCTCATCGGAGGTCATGTCCCCGCGAATGAAGGTGACTCCTTCGAGGGGCTCGATCCGCTTGAGGTCGATCCCGAATACATTCCCGTCCGTGAGCTGTCGGATGACCTGAAGCCAGCCCCCGGGTGCGCATCCGAGGTCCACAACCCGGTCATGCTGGCGGATTATTCGGTAGCGGCGGTTTATCTCAAGGAGCTTGTAGGCGGATCTCGCCCTGTAGCCCTCTCTTTGTGCCTTCCTGTGATAGGCGTCCCGATGATGCTCCTGAATCCATCTCTTGGTCATTTGTAGCCTCTTCTCTTATCTGATGACCTCGAATCCCGTGATCCCTTTCGGCTCCTCCCTGTGCACATCCACAGTGATGATCTTTGCCCTGGGGATGGAGTGCTTGCACCAGTTAACGATAGAGTTCACCTTCTCCTCGGGTCCCTCGAACACCGCCTCCACCCTTCCGTCGTAGAGGTTCCTCACCCAGCCGTTCAGGCCCAGTTCAAGGGCCATATTCCGGGTGTTCGCCCTGAAAAAAACTCCCTGCACCCTCCCTGTGAAAAAGGTATGGATCCGAATAATCTTGCCAGCCATTTTGTTCCTCCCCTCAGAAAAACGCCCTTAGGATAAACACAAGAACACCAAGTATAATCATGAGGTAAACCAGGAACTCCAGTTTGAGGAACAGCGCCGCAGCTCTTCCCCTCTGCTCGGGGGTGGAAAAATGTCGATCGATGAACTGTTTCATCCAGAGGTCTCTTCCCAATGCTATTCACCTCAATTGAAATAGGTGTCATAATAGAATGCAAACAGGGTTATGATAAATAACAGGAAGCCTAAAGCAAAGAAGATAACAGCAAGTATCTGCCAGAACGGTCTCCTGTTCCTGTCAATGGGCCCCCAGATGAGGAATCCGGAGAGCGCGGCAAAGCAGATCGACGATCCTGCAGCCGAGAACCACACCAGGTCATTGCCATCACTATGCATCGAAGCGATGATCATCATGAACATGGTGATGATCAATGCCGGAAGGGCACGGTTCAGTCCCCTGTTTATCTCATCAAAAACATAATCTGCCGTGAGTTTCATCTATGGTACAGCGGGTTAAAGAGATATAAAAAAATACCGACGCCCAGGATGAGGAACAATCTTGAGAGAAAAGGTGGGCTGAGGCGGAATTGAACCGCCGATCTCTGCCTTGTAAGGGCAGCGTCATAACCACTAGACCACCAGCCCGTTAGACTGTTTGGAAGTGAGCGAACGCACTGTGTGCTCCTTCTCGAAAATCGGCACACTGCCGGAATTATTTAAGGGTTTTGATGGGGGAGGCTGCATGAAGCAGATTTTAGGGTTTGGATCAATGTTATCTGGTGCTTTAGAAAGTCTATAAATAAAATAATATAATTTCAATATTTTTTGGACATCCGTAGGTAATATCTTGTTCTTATTTTATTATTTCAAAAGCATTTTTAAGTGTATCATAACTTATAATTCCTGAGATATTGAAAATAGATAATGGAAAAGATACTTCTTTATATTCTGATTTAGACCATTCTTCAGCAATCCTCTTTAAATCACCTGCTTTAACAAGTGAAAATGTTATGTCGTCTTTGGCTTTTTCGATATGGGCCATTTGCTCTGATTTAGGATTAAATTCAGGTGCAATAACTAAAAATGTTCTAACGGTTTCAGGACAATTGCGAATATATCTTCTGAATTGGTCTATATGGGCTTTCAATTTGCAAACCGTTTCTTTGCTTTTATTGTCCCATAATAGAGTAGTGTTTTCATCAATTTTGATTTTCCCATCAGGATGATCAGTTCCAGACATCTTTTCTAATTTTAAATTAAACTTTTTTTCAAATATATATCTTGTACCTTCTTCAAAAGCTTTTTCGATATCCAAATCCTTTTCAATCACCTTCAGATTGCGTAACTCTTTATGATTTCTCGTTGCCAATTGCTTAAAGTATTGGAAGTAAATTTCTCTTGGATCATCATATGTAGGTTTTTTATGTGAAAGCTCATCTAAAGTTCGGAATATTCTATCTATTCTGTCGCTTTTTGTACTTCCTTTCTTTTTCGTAACTGAAGTTTTGCGTTTTACTATCCAGCATACCTCCAAATTGTAGATTTGTATGGG
>DAOVMN010000163.1 GCA_030630685.1 Thermoplasmata archaeon
GATCTCATGGTCGACATTCAGCTTATTGAAAATCCCGAGAGCCTTTTTCAGCAGCCTCAACCCTTCTTTCACCCTGCCGGTCCTCAGTGCTACCCTCCCGAGGGCGTCCAGTTGAAGACCGATTCCATGGGGATAATCGAGCTCTTTGAACTTATCCAGTGCTATGGAGTGGTGTTCTCCGGCCTTCTGGTAATCCCGGAGATAATAATGAACGTCCCCTAAAGCGGAGTTCAGCACCCCTTCCTCGTCGGGATTTATTCCCCTCCATATCCGCATTGCACTTTCAAAGGCCTTCTTAGCCATGCGGAAACGCTCTACGGCCTCTTCTGGATTCACGGCTCGTGTCTCTTCCCCGTACCTGAAATGAAGGTTCCCCAATTCCTCGAGAAGCTCGGCCCTGAGAAATGGCAGCCCCTCTATACCTGCCGTCTCCTCCGCCTGTTCGAGTTCCTTTTCGCCCAGTTCCCATGCCCCTTCCTCCTGATAGAGGATCCCGCTAACAAGCTTTGCTCTTAGTAAGATCACCATATCCCTCTTACCGGCTATCCTTTCCGCCTCTCTGAGTCTTTCATGTGCGTTCCTAACCAATCCCTCGCTGAACTTCTGGCTCTCGATAAATCCGATGTCCAAGGAGATGGCAAAGGCGTGGTTTATGAAAAAGAATGCCTGGTTTCTCCTTCCTCCCTGCCCAATGCCTCGCTCCATCTTCTCAAAGAGCTCCTTGATCCCTTTCTTGCGTCCAACCCTCAGATAGATCCAGATGAGCTGGTTGGAAAGGCGGCACTCCAACTTTTTGTCGTTTTTCTCACAGGCTATCTCAAGCCCGCGGGAGAGGCGAGACATGGCATCCCTGTAATCCCCCCGGCGGTAAAGGAGGAGCCCCTCTACAAGCAATCTTTTCGCTTCCCCCCTGCTGCCTTCCCTGGTCTGCTCCCTATCGATGGTTCTTTGGGCATCCTCGAGCCCTCCGTGTTCGATTTTCGCTTCAAGTGATTCGGCATCCAACATTTCTTATCTCTCCGGTCCAATGGAAGTCATCAAGTCATCTTGAAATATAAATAGTGCGCTTTTGGTCCACAGATAGATTATTATATCATTTTTTAAATCTCGACCCATGGATCTGCCAGGGAAAACAAAATACTCCCTTCTTGGATTTATGTTATTCTGCATCCTTTGTTTCAAATATCCCCGGGACCCCCATGAATACGGGATCGATTCCTTTATTGTTCACGGGATGGCAGGGAGCCTCCAGGAACTGAACTATGCTCCATGGTTGGTCAAGCCCTCCTCGGCCTATGCGCTTTACCCATTTTCCTATGCACCCGGTATGGCCTTTATCCTCACCTCCCTCTCCGAGCTCACCGGGCTTTCCTTGGAGCTGGTGATCCTGGTGTTCTCCGTTATAATATCCCTCCTTGGAGCCGCAGGGATGTTCATGTTTGCCTCGGAGATCAAGAATAAGTTCGAGATCAAGTTCTTCTCGGCTTTCCTGTTCGCCTTCACCCCGGCTGTCGCTGCCTTCACCACCTGGACTCTCTCCACACGGGGGCCGTTCATCTGCCTGATGACCGTTTTCCTCTGGGCCCTTTCGAGATCTATCACAGCACGGCACAAATCGAGATTCTTCGCCCTCGCCCTCACCCTCCTTCTTATCCTCCCCACAATACATCATTTTGCACTCCTCCTTCCCATCCTTCTTATCGCGGTGCTTGCGGCCTACCTAACGATTCTCGGGCTGGAATACACGGACAGGGTGAGCATCTATTACCGGGAGAATGTGATGATAGCATCGGTGGTGATCCTCGTCGTCATGGTCTTCCTCTTCTATCTCCAGGTATCCTCGGTGGACCTTTATGCCCCGGATATGGGCTACTTCAAGGTATGGTACATCTACGGGGAAAGGGACAACCCGTTCACAACCGCCATCAACATCTTGGTGTATTACGGGGTATCCATGGGCATCCTCATGCTCTACAGTGGGGTTGGTCTTGCCAATGTGATCGAGAAGGTTGACAAGACAAGGGTGGAATGGGCCTTGCTCTTCTTTATCATCTTCTTTGCACTATTCCTTGTGGACAAAACCTACCTGAAGATGTTTGTTGTTCCTCTCTTCCTGCCCCTGGCAGCCCTGGGATTGGTGGTCCTTCTCGAAAGGCTGGAACACAGGAAGGGATTGTATGCCGTAATATTCGGAGCCCTGCTTATCATCGGGGCCTATTACGGGGATTACGCCACACAGAAATGATCTGATGTGCGCACAGTGGAGGAAACCAATTATCATCACTACATGGACGAGGAGCCCTATAACACCGCAATCTACCTCAAGCACGCCCTTTATGAGGAAGACGGACCCAATGCTATACATAATGACATCATTGATAAAAAACGGTTATCTGCAATATCCGGCCTTCAGATGCTTCCTTTGAGTGAAACGGACGTAATGGTTGGGTACCCCGAGATTACGGACAAGGTAAAGATCAAGAAGTATTCCATATACGATATGTACCTGGAACATAAGGACCATATATACTATGTAGACTGGAAGAACTCCTCCATCCATAGATACGACAACTATTCCTTCATAGTCGGACGAAGATGGAACGACACCATGGTGCTCGAGAACCTGACAGAGTTCAGGGTGTCCTGGGCAATTGTAAACGTTTATTTCCCGGAGGAATCCGGAAGTTCTTCCCGCCCTTTTGTGAACCGGCCCTCCAGGTTCTTTGCGACTATTCCGGAAGCAAGATACAAGCTTTATGAGAACGATTACGAGAGGGTCTACTTCCTATTTCCTGCGTGAAAATCCTCTATTGTGGATCCATAGTAGGCGATCCACTCCTTAACTTGACTTTGGCAAATCAACTTTTTTATGAGAACCAGAGAAAAATAGGAGACAGTTTTATCCTAATCTACCAACTAGCCCGGGGGATTCGAAACCGTATGCAGCAGAACTCCGAACAAGGAACCAAAAATAATAATTAGTCATTACACTTGACCGGTGATATGAAGATTGGGTATGTTCTGGATAATTTTCCCAAGAGGTCGGAGACATTTGTGCTAAACGAGCTGCTTGGTCTATCTCTGAAACATGATGTTACTGTTTTTGCTCTGGGTGCCGAGGTGGGCCTAGACATCCCCGAACACATTACGGCTTATTATCCACGGAAACGACTCTCCGACCATATACATTCTGCCGTGGAACTGGCAAAGGGGGCACTACTGGAACGGAATATATACGAGGCACACTATCATTCTATCGCTGGATATTTTGCACGCATTGCTAAAAGAGAGGGCATAGAGGTACTGCACAAACACTTTGCCACCAACTCCGTCATTCATTACATGGCCCACATGTTGAATATTCCCTACACCCTGACAACACACGCAATGGATATCTTCTCTCTGCCCAGATATTCGCATCTTGAAACACTCCTTAGGAATGCATCCAGAATCTGCACCATCTCGAATTTCAACAGAGAATTCATGTCCGAACATTTTGGCCTGGAAAGGGACGGGATCTTGGTGGTGAGAATGGGTATTGACGTGGAATCATTCTTACCTATGTTTTCACGGCCTGGCTGTAATTCAATACTCAGCGTTGGACGATTTGTCCGGAAAAAAGGGTTCGAGACAGCCATTCGTGCAGTCGCACTTCTGAAACCAGAATATCCGGAATTGCAGTATCGCATCATTGGAGGGGGACCCATGGAATCCGATCTGAGAACACTGGCTCATGAACTATCCGTTGATGATAATGTTCACTTTCTTGGAAATCTATCCAGCAGTGAACTTCGTGACGAATATTCAAGGGCAAGTGTCTTCATTCTTCCGTGCACGGTGGCTGACGACAATGACATGGATGGCATTCCCGTGGTCCTGATGGAAGCTATGGCCATGCAGAAGCTGGTTATCTCCACGTCCATCTCGGGCATTCCAGAGCTCGTGCAGGACGGAAAGACCGGGTTAGTCGTGGAACCTAAAGAGCCAAAATCTCTCTCCAATGCTATAGCCAGGGTACTGGACGGTAATGTGGATGTTGAGAGGATCGGAAGAAATGCACGCTTGTATGTGCAGGAAGAATTCAACATGCAGAAACAGATTGATGGAATGGAAACTATCTTTGAAGATGTTCTGTCACGTTAGTGCCGTTAAATTCCACCGCAATCCGAATGCCACGAAAACAGTGCGTTCTCCCTTCCATCTGCCTTAATGACAATGGAGTGCATGTTTCTCAGTTCATCCAATCCAAATGGGAATCTTCGAGACATCTTGAACCTGTAAACCTTGACACCGTTCAGCTCCCCGGGAATCTGATCGTAGGATATGGTATCGGGATATGCAGGTGCCACAACCGAGACATTGTGTCCCTCTTTGACAAGCCGCTGTGATAGGTCGGATACGATGTTCTCAATACCTCCGATGTTCGGAAGGTACTGGCTTATCATGCAGATGTTCATGCTGCACAGGCAGAGGGCGGGTGTAATAAACGTTTTGATTGCGAGAAAAACCGAATAGGGTCATTATTGGGAATGCCCACCTATCCTCAGGTGAATGCCGGTATAAAGCAGAGGTAAGGATTTACGTATAAGGTTTGGGGATATACCGAGCCCAGCGCGTAGCGAGGAATTTGGGCGGAGCGAAGGTGAATCAAAGGTTCGCCAAATTTCCCCCAGGGATTTTGCCAAAGGCAAAAGGGCTGTAGCATGGCCAGATATACCCTGTTATGCAGGTGCGATAGCACCAAGCGACCGAATGGAGCGAAGAGTTGTGGTTATGGATATTATCTTGCTAATCCAAATTTTTTCCTGATCGCCTGTAAATCAATTTCCTCGTTTTGAGGATCATTATATCTTTCACTTAACCTGTCCCTGATGTCCCTCATTAATTTGACCGAATCAAATTCTTTCTTTTTCATTTAAAGCCTCCCTGGGAGATCTAATTTCAATAGTGTTATATCCGTATTTTAGGGTCTCCTCACCCACCTCCTTGAAAGCTCTAGAAACCCCGCCCACTCCAAGCTTTTTCCCACCGAAGATCCTTGAGACCACAAGGGCGTATCCTGTGAGCCCGTGTTTCCTGAGGAGTCCGAGAAGCACCTTTCCGGGCTGTCCCACCTCGCCATCGTTCTTCGATCTTTCCAAGAGCTTTTCCTTTGCCATCAACCTAATGGCCCAGCAGTGATGATCGGCCTTCCTGTATTTTTTCCTGTGCCTCTTGAGGATCTCCTGGATATCCTCCTCGCCCTGGATGGCGTAGAGGTGAGCAAAGAATCGTGAGCCCTGAACTACAAGGCGGATTGCATGGAGCTCCTGCATGGGTTCAGGATTCCGGGGGAGTTTTTTAATGTTTGCCTTCGGGGTTTCAGAGGAGCGGGGATGGATCTGATGTGGGGGTTTCTTTGAGATGGAGTTGTGAGTTTTGGGAAAGCATGACGGAAGGGTTAAATAGGGGTTATACTTTGCCTCCTATTATCTGTACAAAACCTGTTCCCTCTGCGACCTGATTTGATGGCGTGTGACAGGAGGGTCGTGGTGAGTGAGGGGAGCTGTGAAACAAGGGATGAGAAAAAAAGATGAGTAAAACAACAGATTTCAAAGCTTTTGGGCACAAGAGCAGCAAAACAACCGAGATTTACACTCATGTGAGAACTTTGAAAAACCCTAAACCACCCACAATAGATTTTCATTTATCTCAATAATAGTTAACTTTATCTAATTGAAACAACTTACCATACACATGAAACA
>DAOVMN010000393.1 GCA_030630685.1 Thermoplasmata archaeon
GTGGTCCCTCGTTCGTGAGGGTTGCCATGGAGGTTGCAATACCCGTACCCCTGGGGGAAACATCGACCATGATCACAGATGGGTTGACATTAACATTGACATCCGGGGTGATCAGTCCTTCGACCTCACCCGGAGGAGTAAAAAGCTGTATGCCTGAAAGGACTATAATGATTATTATAAATATCTGTGAAAACCTTATAGATAAATTCATTTTCATGGCTGTCGAAGCCCTTTATCTTTATTATATCTTTTTTGGTTAACTTCTTTGACATTGCAAGGGACTATGTTGTAAAGTGGCAATTAAGATATTTTGTACGATTCTCCGGCTTTGGATTGTATTTCCAGATAGTTTTTCAGGCATCCCCAATCGCTGGGATGCCCATTCCCGCATGGCGCATTACCATCCCATTTGCAGGTTAACACTGTCAGGCGAGTTTACCAATCTCAATATATACTATCTACTCATATCCCCTAGCCAGCATCCACGGAGGTAAACAATATGGGAAATATGAACAAGCCCATGACCGCAATCATCCTGAGTTTCTTGATGCTGGCAAGCGCACCCGTGCTCATCGTTCCTCCCGAAGCGGAAGCCCAAGGTCCGACACCGGTCTTCATCCTCGAGGTGCATCCCAATGTTGTATTCGTTGATCTCTCCCCCGGAGGGAGCGGGGTGGGCCAAACCAATGTAACAGTTACTAATGAAGCTAGAGGATCGTTTAGAGTCGAAGTTCATATCGAGGTTCCAGGGTATCAGGTTACACCGGAGATCAGTACGGTGATCGTGGATTCAGGTGAATCTACCACGATCAATGTTGCCGTGGCAGCGATGTATCATTTCCCCGATCAGGTCGATGCAACCGTTCACGGAGAGGTTATTCGCGTTGACGAAGTTGTAATCGGTCCGGGATTCTATTACATGAATACTGGGTTCCTCGTCACCTCACAGCCCTTTGGGGAGGTCGATATATGGAGCAATGAGGGGTACAAGAAAATGAGGCCAGGGAAGGAATACACTTTTGAGCTTAATGTCAAGAACCACGGGAATGCACCGGATACCTTCTCTATCGATATCACCAATATAGACGAGCTGCGAGACGAGGGATTTTCCATAAACCTTTCGTCCACGGAGATAAAGAACCTGGACCCGCAATCCTCCGATACCATTACCTTACATGTGGAAACACCCAGGGACCTGTGGAAGGACGACCACTACTCTATTGACATTAGAGCTACCTCCAATATCACGCCCGAAGAGTCAAGCGAGTATTCCATTATCGTGTGGGTTAAGGGAGCATATACACCAGGTTTGGGAATTGCCTTCACCATCATGTTCATAGCGGTAGTGGGTGCGATCCTGGTGAATCGGAGGCGTAAATGAGTATCATCCTATTATCGCCCAGCGAGGTGAATCTTTATGTCGAATAATGATAAAATGGATACCAGGCCCTTCGGTGATGAGAAAAAGGACAAGAATCGCTACGATGAAAAAAAGGAAGAAAATCTCCTCTTTGGCAGGATCCACAGGGCCCCCGGGCTCATCGGGATTGGTGCTGTCATCGTCGTTATCCTGATCCTCCTCGCCGCCCTCATTTCGAGTAGCTTCGGATTTGTCGGTGGCATCGATAGCCTGACTGTCAAAATACCGGTAGGTTCCGAAGACGAGGTCTCGGATAGAGCAATGGCCGTAGAGGCCTATACCGACACTCCTGCATTCGGGAAGGTCGCAGAGGGAGAAGGCGACCTCACAATCTACTACGAAGACCAGGAGATCTATACCTCGAAGATCAATTTCACAGACGGCCATGCGAGAATAGAAATCCAGTACAACGAATTCTACGTGGATAACGGCGATTACATCGTGGAGATATCCTTCAAAGGAAAAACAGAGAGCGATACGATCACATTGCGGGGAACCGCCCATACAGTGGTTATGGCCCAAAAAAATTATACTACAGGAACCGAGCAGGACAGGCAAGAGAACGTCCTGTACAGGATTACCCTCCTCCCGAATGAAGAAAACAAGAACATGTCCGATTATCTCCATATCCCGGGCCACGGGAAGATCAAAGTGTACTATGTGGAAAATAAGTCGGATCAGGAGAACGAGGAGCAGTGGGAGAACGTCACCACCATTAATATCACCACGGATTTCGATAAAACGTTCGAGTACCAGTTTGTTGGAGGGGAAACGAAAGAGAAGAACGTATACATTATCAATTTCGATGCCTCGAAGCTGCACGACAAGAAGGGTGACGGATGGTATTCAGCCAGGGTGCATTTCAAAACCGACTTTGGACTGAAGGAATACGGTGCCTTCACCGAATGGATCCGGACCATGCCGGGGAACACCGACGATAGCGAGACCTGGATCGAGCTGAAGGACTGAGATTCCAAGCACATTTTGAGGCTCATGCACTCAAAGATTACTCCAAACAACAAATTGGTGCATTCCCATTTTATGGGTAATTGAGAATCTCATTAACAACCAGGACTTTGTGATGAGAATGGAATTCTAACTGCCTTATCGACCTTATCGACCCCTGTGGGGTCATCCGGAAGTCGGAACTGCGTTCCTCCTGCCTTGCCAGCATTCCATGCTGACCGGCACTCACACCCTTCGGGTGCTTATGCCTTATCGAGCCCTGCGGGCTCAAACGGAGTAAGAACAAGTTCTTACACCTTGACGGTCTGGATTGTAGAACGCGGATGACGCGGATCACAC
>DAOVMN010000143.1 GCA_030630685.1 Thermoplasmata archaeon
AAACGGATTGTTGAAAGAAGAGGGTTTGAAATATGGGGGCAACGTGAAAATCTACCACACATTGGACCTCTTGCATGATGAGATCGGAGTCAATGAGATCAAAAAGCATGTTAAGAACCCGATTAAAGACCTGAAAATTGCAGCTCACTACGGCTGCCATCTGATAAGACCCCATCAAATCGGAAGACCGGATGATTCAGAAAACCCTCAAAAGCTCGAAAATCTCCTCAAGGCCATAGGTGCAACTACCGGAGACTACAACGAAAAACTGAAGTGCTGTGGTTCTCCGATCATGATCATCCACCAGGAATCCCCGTTGGCCAAGGCCGGGGAAAAATTAAAGGCAATAAAAGAACACGGCTTTGATGCCCTCACGCACATGTGCCCCTGGGGTCATCGAGTGCTCGATGCAAGGCAGGAAAGTGCAGGCAAAACGATTGGAGCATCGGTGAGCATGCCGGTAGTTTATTACACCCAGTTACTCGGACTTGCAATGGGTATCGAAAAAGAAAAACTGGGTTTCGATCTTAATCTCAGTCCGATCGACAAATTAAATGACAAATCGAATACCAAATTGAACGATAATTTAAACGACAAATTGAATACCAAATCGAATGATAATTTAAACGATAAATCAAATCTTAGTCCGATCGATAAATCAAATCTTAGCCCAAACGGCAAATCAAATCTTAGCCCGAACGATAAATCAAATCTTAGTCCGAACGATAAATCAAATCTTAGCCCAAACGGCAAATCAAATCTTAGTCCGATCGATAAATCAAATCTTAGCCCAAACGGCAAATCAAATCTCAGCCCGACCGATGAATCGAATAAAAGCTCAAAGGAGGACCAGATATGGTAAGGATCGGAGCTTTTATTTGTCATTGCGGGACAAATATCGCGCAGAACGTGGACGTGGAAGCCCTTACTGAATACGCGGCTACACTGGACGATGTGGTGGTCAGCAGGGACTACAAGTACATGTGCTCCGACGTGGGGGCAACATTGATCAAGGACTCCATCAAGGAGCATGACCTCGATGGGGTCGTCATCGCTGCTTGTAGTCCCCGCATGCACGAGCAAACCTTCCGGTCCGTGGTAGAGGACGGCGGCGTAAACCCTTACAGATTGGAGATAGCCAACATCAGAGAGCAGTGCTCCTGGGTGCATTCGGACAGGGAAAAGGCCACAGAAAAGGCTAAGGACCTGGTAAAGAGCGCTGTGACCAAGGCCCGTCTGCTGGAGCCCCTCAAGCCCTCGTACCTCCGGGTGACCCCCGAGGCCCTGGTGATAGGCGGGGGCATAGCCGGGATCCAGGCCTCCCTGGACCTGGCAAACGACGGTTTCAGGGTCCATCTCGTGGAAAAGGAGCCCAGCATAGGCGGCAGGATGGCACAACTGGACAAGACCTTCCCCACCCTTGATTGCTCCTCCTGTATACTTACACCGAAGATGATGGAGGTGGGCAACCATCCGAACATAGAGCTGCTCGATTATTCGGAAGTGGAAGGCATAGAGGGCAGCATAGGGAACTATACGGTCAGGATCAGGCGTAAGCCCAGGTTCATCGAAGTGGACAGGTGCACCGGATGCGGCCAATGCGCCGAGGCCTGCCGGATGAAAGGCCGGATACCAAATGAGTTCGATATGGGGATGGGAAAGAGGGGGGCTACGTACATGCCATTTCCACAGGCAGTACCCCTGAAATATACGATAGACCCGGAGAGCTGCCTGTTCCTGCGATTCGGTAAATGCGGGGATGGCCCTGCATGTGAGGAGGCATGTGACGCGGACGCGATCGACTTCCGGCAGAAGGAAGAGGTGGTGGAGAGAAAGGTAGGGGCCATAATCGTTGCCACGGGCTATGACCTCCTTGCCCCTGAAAAGGTGTTCGAGTATGGATACACGCGCTCCCCGGACGTGATAACCACGTTGGAGTTGGAGAGATTGATCTCCTCCTCCGGCCCCACTAGGGGAAAGATCACGAAGCCCTCCAACGGAAAAACCCCGGAGAGCGTCACGTTCATTCTCTGCATCGGGTCAAGGGACCAGACACAGTGCACCTGGTGCTGCCGCGTCGGGTGCATGACCGCACTGAAGCAGGCGTACCTGTTGAAGGAGACGTTAGGGGAAGAATTGAAGGTGAACATCTGTTTTATTGACATAAGATCCTTTGGCAAGGGATACGAGGAGTTCTACCGTAAGGTACGCGGCCTCGGTGTGAACTTCTTTCAGGGCCGCCCGTCAGAGGTCATCGACATGGGCGACCATCAGCAGATCAATGTCTTCGAGACCACCACAAATAAGCTGTTAGAGATAAACACGGACATGGTGGTCCTGGTGCCGGCCATCGTACCCAGGGCAGATGCGGGTGAACTGACCCGGCTGCTTCACATCACACAGAGCCAGGATGGCTTCTTTATGGAGGCCCATCCCAAGCTCAGGCCCGTGGACACCTTTGTCAACGGTATCTTCATCGCAGGCTGCTGCCAGGGCCCCAAGGACATCCAGGACACGGTCTCGCAGGCCAGCGGAGCCGCATCCAGGGCAGCAACCATCCTATCCCGGGACGAGATGGAGATAGATCCGCTCATAGCGGCGGTGGACGAGGAGGTGTGTACCGGCTGCGGCCTATGTGTGGACGTCTGCACCTACGATGCGCGATCCATAAACGAGCTATTGAAGGTGGCAGAGGTGGACGAGGGACTCTGCACAGGCTGCGGGGCCTGTATAGCGGCGTGTCCCAGCAATGCGGCCATACACAGGAACTTCACCAAGGAACAGATAATGAGGATGACCGAGGACCTACTATGAATCCTGACAGCGACGTTGATCGGGATGATAAAACCGGGATACATGTCGGCAATTACGGCTCCGTCCTCGTCATTGGCGGTGGCATATCCGGCATACAATCGGCATTGGACCTGGCGGATATGGGATTCAGGACATACATAGTGGAGCGCGGAATGAGCATTGGCGGCGTGATGGCACAGTTAGACAAGACCTTTCCCACCAATGACTGCGCGATGTGCATCCTGGGCCCAAAGCTGGTGGGCACTGCTCGCCATCGGAACATCGAGATCATTACAAACTCCGAGGTATCCGGGGTCTCCGGAGATGTGGGGAACTTCGAGGTGAAGATCAAGAAGCACCCGCGGTTCGTGGACCCGGATCTATGCAACGGCTGCGGGGACTGTGTGGAGCATTGTCCCGTGGATATCCTATCTGACTTCGATGCCGACCTGGGATACAGGAAGGCGATTTTTCAGCCCTTTCCCCAGGCCGTTCCCAACATATTCGCCATAGACAAGGGTCCTGGCACGTCCCCCTGCAAGATCGCCTGTCCCGCGGGGTTGAACGCCCAGGGTTTCATAGCCCTTGCTTCCAAGGAGAGATTTGCCGAGGCGTTGTGCCTGATCAGGGAAAGGGTCCCGCTTCCCGGGACGCTCGGGAGGATATGCTATCATCCATGCGAAGAAAAATGTAACCGAGCTGAAATAGACGAACCGGTGGCCATCCGAGGCATCCGAAGGGCGATAACCGATTACATCTACGATCACCCCGGGGAGATGGAGGACTACCTCAAGGAGAGAGATGTGCGCCTGAAGGATAGAGGGACACACCTTGAGGATAGAGAGACACACCTTGAGGATAGAGGGACACACCTTGAGGACAGAGGGACACACCTTGAGGAGAGCGGTCTCATAGATGGACCAAAGGGCGAGGGCGGGAAGGTTGCCATAATAGGTTCCGGGCCCGCCGGACTCACCGCAGCCTCCGACCTTTCGAGGAAGGGCTATCACCCCGTTATCTTCGAGAGGGAGAAGGAGAGCGGCGGCATGCTGTATTACGGCATCCCGGGATACCGGCTTCCCAAGGACTACCTGAAGATGGAGGTGGACCGACTTGCCAGGGAGGATGAGATCGAGATAAGGAACGGTCTGTGTTATGGAAAGGATTTCATACTCAAGGACCTGGAGAAGGAAGGTTACCGGGCTGTATTTCTTGCAACAGGTGCCCACAGGAGCAAGAGCCTGAACATCAAGGGTATAGAGGCCGGGGGTGTGCTGCACGGCGTGGGCTTCCTCAAGGATATAAACACCGGCAAGCTGAAGCCGGGTGCGCTGGATAATGAGGAGATCGTCGTCATCGGCGGCGGCAACGTGGCCGTGGATGTGGCCCGTTCATCCCTGAGGTTGGGGGCAAAAAGGGTGTATATGGTCTGCCTGGAGGACCGCAACGAGATGCCGGCCCACGACTGGGAGGTCGAACAGGTCCTCGAGGAGGGCGTGGAACTCCATACGCGCCTTGGGCCCGGCGAAATTAAGGTGCGGAATAACGCGGTCGAGGGAATTTTTTTCATCAAGTGTCTGAGGGTATTCGACGAGGACGGGAGGTTCAACCCGAGTTTCGACCATGAATGCACATCCGAGCTGAAGTGTGACAAGGTCATCCTGGCCATAGGGCAGGAACCGGAAACGGAATTCATGGAAAAGGACGGGATCGAGCTTCTGTCCGGTGGCTGGATAAAGGCGGACAGACTGACACTTCAGACCTCCATTCCATACGTGTTCGCGGGAGGTGAAGCGGCCACCGGGCCCGCATCCGCGGTTGAGACCATAGGATCCGGCCACGAAGCCGCCGAGTCCATTGATCGCTTCCTTCGCGGGGAGGATCTGCGTGAAGGGCGCGAGAGGGACGAACCAGAGGCCGCCGGTATCCCGGACAAGGCGCCGCGCTACAGGAAAGAACGCAACGAACCGGAGATAGTGCAGCCGAGCAAGAGAATCGGTTCCTTCCTGGAGATCGAAAAGGGATTCACAATGGATCAGTTGTTGTCGGAGTCGAGGAGATGTCTGAACTGTTCGGGGTGCTGCGAATGCCTCCAGTGCGTCGAATACTGCGGCAGGGAAGCCATCGACCACGGTATGGTGGAAGAGGAGGAGACCCTGAATGTGGGCGCCATAATTGTATCGCCGGGCCTTGAGGAGTTCGACCCGAGCATTAAAGAAGAATATGGCTACCATCGTTTCCCCAACGTGCTGTCCAGCATAGAGATCGAGAGGATGCTCTCTGCCTCGGGCCCCTACAAAGGCCATATACAGAGGATCTCCGACGGTAAGGCCCCGGGGAAGATAGCATGGCTGCAGTGCGTCGGGTCCAGGGACGAGAGCTGCAATCGACCTTACTGCTCCTCCGTGTGCTGTATGTACGCGACGAAGGAAGCGGTCATCGCCAAGGAGCACCAGCCCGGCCTTGACACACATATCTACTTCATGGACATGCGGTCCTTTGGAAAGGATTTCGACAGGTACTTCGAGAGGGCAAAGAACGAGTACGGCGTCGTTTATCGGCGGTGCCGCATCCCCGGGATCGAGCAGGACCGGGAAACAAAGGACCTCCTTATCCGGTACATCGACAGTGACGGCAAGATGAGGGAGGATAGGTACGATATGGTTGTCCTGTCCGTTGGGTTGCAGCCGTGCGGTGCGTTGGGAGACCTCAGCCGGGTCCTGGACATCAATCTCAATCGTTACGGTTTCGTGGAGACGGATGCATACAGCCAGGTCACCACCACCAGGCCGGGAATTTACGCCTCGGGCACCGTAACGGAGCCGAAGGACATACCGGAGAGCGTGATCCAGGCCTCCGCAGCCGCGGGGGAGGCCTCCGGTGATCTCTTCGATGTGCGAGGGACACTTGTCGAGGAGAAAATCTATCCCCCGGAACGTGATGTCAGCCGGGAAGAGCCGAGGATAGGTGTGGTGGTCTGCCACTGCGGGATCAACATTGGCGGTGTCATAGATGTGAAGAGTGTGGTGGAGGAGGCAAAGGGACTGCCCTACGTGGAATTCGCCCAGGAAACCCTCTACACCTGCTCCCAGGACTCCCTTGAGGATATCAGGGACAAGATAGAGGAGTTCGGGCTTAATCGTCTGGTGATAGCATCGTGCACCCCCAGGACCCACGAGCCGCTGTTCCAGGACACGCTGAAGGAGGCTGGTCTCAACCCACACCTCTTCGAGATGGCCAACATCCGGGACCAGAACTCATGGGTCCACAAGGGCGAACCGGAGCTGGCAACCCGCAAGGCCA
>DAOVMN010000271.1 GCA_030630685.1 Thermoplasmata archaeon
GAAGTTTGACCTCATCCGAAATCCTCCTTCGCCAGTCTCATTCATCCACCACCCTGTCTGTCACATCCTCCACATAGAAGAAATCGTTTGCCCCGGTCTTTATCCCGAAGCGCACCTCTGCGATGTCGCCCAATCTCACCAGTTTGTCCCCCTCCCTCTAAGAGACACTTCTCAGTTCATCAAGAAAGGGTAGAAGTCCGCTCACAAAAAGGTAACCCACCGCAAACCTGGCCCCTCTGATAGCTGAAAACTTCCCTTTAATAGCCTCAGCAAGGCTCTGTGTCCGATTATCAATAATGTCCGAGGGCAAAATCATTCCTCCTTTCCTGAACCCATTTAAAGAGCCACAACATGATTACACGCCTTCTGATGTGTGAGGCCTCTTATAAAGCTATTGCCCCCCTATCACCTTTTTTCTATTTCCCTCTTAACACTCACGTCCACCACCACGTGCACCATCTTTGGTCCGTATGATTTCACCTTCCCTACCCTAACAACATCGATCTTTATACCTCCAAACTTCTCGGCAGCCTGTTTAATCCTTCTAACAGGTCTCTTTGGAAGGTGGTTCAATGGACAAACCTCGTGATAATGAATGATCCCCTCTTCCTTCAGTGCACGAAAAGCGGTAGGGAGAAATAGATGAGTGGTATCCACGTAGCCCATGAGTACCCTGTCCGCCACCCCCATGGGAGCGGTTTCCCTGTTGTCTCCAAAGAGCGAAGTGATATTCTCTGCATGATTGAGTCGGATATTTTCCTCGAGGTATCGGAATGCCACTGGATTGATCTCGCACGAATACACCCTTTCAGCCTTGGCGTGAACCGCGGCAGGGAGAGAAAAATATCCGATGCCGGCGAACAGGTCCACCACGGTCTCTTCCCGCATGTCCAATTCTGCGATCCTCATCCTCTCAGGTAGATTACCCGGTGAGAACATCACCTTCTCGGGATCGAATCTGAAGCGGATGCCGTTCTCCCTGTGGATCACATCCCCGCCAGGACCATAAAGCCTTTTCATGGCAGGCTCCCGATATGTGCCGTGGATAATTCCAGTTACCTTCAGCACGCTCTTTGCTTCGAGGACCCTGGCCCACGCCTCTGCCGCCAAGGCCTCGAACTTCCCAGGGATCCCTAACGGAAACCTGAAAACCAATGTTGACCCGTACCTCGTGTAGTCCGAGGGGATCTTCTCCAATAATTCAGAGGGCATACCCCTGGAAGCACACCATTCCATCACACTCTGCAAGGGTTTTTTATGGGAATGGGTTGGTGGATAGATCATACTAAAATTGCTCATCTTTCATTTTTTGGGATTCTTTCTACCCTTCTTCATCTTGGCGAGCATGAGGTGCTCATTCCCGATATTTACCCCGCGAGTGCTCTTCAATACCCTTTCAAACACCAATTCCATGTATTTGGCATCGTGTTCGAGGAGTGGGGAATCGGATATGATGGTGGCATCCAGATCCATCTCGATTATGGCGGTTGCAAGGCCCTCGAAGTTGATTGTGCTTCTCTTGATAGGAACATAATGTGCTTCATCCCCGTTAGTGAATTTCACCCCCGAGAAATGGATATAAAAGGTCTCCAGGTCCACCGCCTCGTCCACCATGGAAAGAATATCCATGAATTCATCCGTTGTTGTCAGGCCGCCATTGCTTCTTGAGTGTATGTGTCCGAAGTTGATCAGGGGATAGGTGTAATGTACATTCTCGCAGATGGTAAGGATCTCCTTTACACTCCCCAACACATTCTTCCTCCCGCTGTTCTCAAGCAGGAGTTTGGGCTTGATCCTCTCATCCAGGAAGAAGTTCCTCAGCTCTCTCACGTTCCTGGTTACATATTCTATGCTTTTCTTGAGCCCCTCTTTGTAATAGGGACCAACGTGCAGGGCAATGTAAGAGGCGTCCAGGAAATCCGAGACTATTGCATCGTCCTTGATAACATCCAGGTTCTTCCTGGTGACCGGATTCTCCGGGGGATAGGCGAGCTCGGCGTAATATGGAGCATGTACCCCCATCTCCACATCCAGTTTCTTTGCAAGCTCCCCTAATTCAACGAACATGTCCGGGGTGTCGATATAGATATTACCGTGCAGCAACTGGAGTTCCATGGCGTTGAGCCCCACTTTTTTCACGTCCTTGAGGCCGTCTGCCAGTGTTTTTGCTCTTGAAGAAAGAGGGATACCTGCGGGACCTATCCTTATCATTTAATCACCCGAACATAGGCATGTCGATGTTCTTTTGAATATTTCATGCTCACAATCACACGAGGCAAACCTATTATTTTAACGTTTGTTCGATTTATGTTATGCTGTTCTGTATGTGAGTTTAAACGAATGTTTGATCATTATCAGGTCCTTAGGATGGTCCTCCGGTCCCCTTCTGCCTTTTTCAACCCGAATCCCGGCTTCTCATGAGGTGCCTTCGTGATCAATGAAAGACCTGCAGCGATCAGGGAGATGACACCCATGATCATGAATGTGCTCTGATAGCTCCCTGTGGATTCCACTAAACTCCCTGCAATGATCGCACCAAGGATACCTGCCACGCCGTAGGCGGTGAAGACAAACCCGTAGTTCTGTCCCACGTTCTTTGTTCCGAAGAAGTCCGCTGTGGCTGATGGGAACATGGCGAAATTACCTCCGAAGCAGAACCCGACAAGAGCGGCACCTATGGCCAGCGTCACAACCGCATTACCCATGGCGAACAGGAGGAACATGGTGATCCCCTGGACGAGATACATGACGCACAGACTCGTCGTTCTTCCGATCCTATCAGAGGTTGCACTCCATCCTATCCTGCCGGCTCCATTCGCGATCGAGAGTACACCGATGATCAAAGCGATCTCAGCAACACCGATATCCTTATTGGCAGCGAATTTCCCGATATTCCCGATGGTCATCAAACCCGAGGTTGCGGCAAGCAGGAACATGCCCCAGATCAACCAGAATGTGGGTGTTTGAAGCATCTCCTTCCATGTATAGTCCACCTTCACGGTGTCCCCGGTCATGGTCTTCTGCACAGGGGGTGTCCAACCTTCCGGAAGCCATCCCTCGGGCGGGTTCACGAGGAGCTGAGAGCCTATTACCACACCAACCAGGAATATGGCACCCAGGACAAAGAAGGCCTTATTCCAGTCGAACCGGGCATAAACATCGCTCTTTCCAGAGGCAAGGAGGGCTTCCCGTGCATCTTCCAAGCCATCTTTCCTTGTCTTCTTCTGTGCCTCTGTCAGATCACCGGGATCGCTCACCAGCAATCTCAGTTCTTCATCGTTCACTTCCTTGGCATCCTCAAGCGAGGTCTCCCTCTTCAGCATAGCCAGGTCCACCGCGGTACCGTTAAGTTCGAGTTGGTTATCCTTAAAATCATTATAATCTATAGTCAGTATGTGGATCTCCAGGTCGGTAAGTTCAGTTTTCTCTACCAGGAACACCCTGTCATTGGCATCGATATCCTCGACCTTATCCTTGAGGAAGTCTGTTTCATCAGAATCAATGTCTGCTGTCATCACCACTGTTGCCACGGATGCAAAGACCAGAGCGCCTGCACCGAAGCCGGCCACCGCAATCCCGCTGATGAGCCCTTTCTTATCCGGGAACCATTTCACAAGGGCCGCAATGGGGCAGACATATGCCAGACCGATGCCGGCACCTCCGATGGCACCGTACGTGATATATAATGCTTCGATGGAGGAGGCAAAGCTGGAAAGGATCAGGCCAAGGCCCAGCACGACACCGCCGGTGAACGCCACCTTTTTTGGCCCTACCTTATCCTGCCATCTTCCTGCAAAGACCATCAC
>DAOVMN010000211.1 GCA_030630685.1 Thermoplasmata archaeon
AGTAATCGAGAATTTGACCGAATTCAGGGTTTCCTGGGCAGTAGTGAATGTATATTTCCCCGAAGAATACGGAAAATCCTCTCAGCCATATGTCAACAAACCTTCAAGATTTTTTGCATCCCTCCCAGAGGATAGATACAAGGTCTATGAAAATGATTACGAAAGACTCTACTATCTGATTCCCACATAGGAATCTGAATCAAAATTGATTTCCATCTTCTAGCATTTCGAATTGTAATCACCAGATTAATCCCATCCAGACCACCCGGAGTATGATATGAAAAACTTAATAAAGTATTTATAACCACTGACGACCAATCCGATAAACAGAGGGATACTACATATGAAGATTTTAACGATTACAGGGATAAGGCCTGATTTTATTAGAATGAGAGAGGTTTTTAAGAAGCTTGATACTAATTTTGATCATATCATGCTCCATACAGGTCAGCATTATGATGATGAATTAAGTAAAATTTTCTTCACCGAATTGAAGATCAGAGAACCCGATTATATCTTAAATACCGGAATAATGAGTAGCAACCACTATGAGCAATTATCATATCTTACCAAAGAAATAATTTATCGGATAAAGCGGGAAAAAATCGAGCCAGATCTCATACTCTTTTTGGGTGATTCAAATTCGGTAATGGTGAGTGCTCCTTTATTCAAAGAAGGTTATACGATAGGGCATATTGAGGGGGGCATGCGCTCTTATGACAGAAGGATGCCGGAGGAGGTAAATCGGGTCATTTGTGATTATGTTTCTGATTATGTGTTTGTCTACACCCCCCTGTATAAGGAGAGATTGATCAAGGAAAATAAAGATCCAGATTCGATTTTCGTGGTGGGGAATACTATCACTGAGATTGTTAAGATGTATATACCGACCGGAAAAAAGGAAATGGATTACATTATAGCAGACATCCACAGAAATGAGAATCTGTCAGATCCCGGACAGTATCGACACATTTTGGAATATCTTGACAAGGTTGGTGAACTGTCTGGATTACCAGTTAAACTGGTACGGTTTAACAGGGCAATAAAATTGGCTGAAAAACATAACCTTTATGATGGATTGAGCAATATCGAGATAGTAGGACCCTATGGTTTTCTCGATTATCTGAAATTGCAATACCATGCATATGGGGTGATCTCGGATTCCGGGACCAGTCAGGAGGAATGTCCGCTCCTGAAAGTTCCGGTGGCTGTGCCAAGAAATTTCACGGAGCGACCGGAATCCGTTAAATATGGGAACAGTATTCTTGTGGGGGAAACAAATCCAATTGATGAGATGGCACAGAGAACATTACAATTCTTCCAGAATTACACAATCAGTGAAGATGACATGAAATGGCTCGGGGATGGGACAACCTCAATGAAAATCGTGAACATATTGAAAGAGAAGCTCGGAGGATTCGCATGAAAAATGTACTGGTCATTGGTGGTGCCGGATATATCGGTGGATTGACAACGGACTTCTTAATGAAACAGGGGTATAATGTTACGGTCTTTGACAATTTAATGTATGAATCACAATTCTTGAAGCCATGCGACTTCATCTATGGCGACATTCGAGATACAAAGAGATTGGTGGAATTACAGAAAAAATATGATGAAATCATCTGGCTTGCGGCAATCGTGGGGGATAGTGCCTGCGCCCAAAGTCCCGAATTGACCAGGGAAATAAATCTTAACAGCATCAAAAGATTTCTCGATGCAACGCATAGAAAGATTATTTTTGCATCAACCTGTTCCGTGTACGGCGCCCAGCATGATGTATTAAACGAAGAAAGCCCGACCAATCCGTTATCACTTTATGCTAGCACGAAATTGGAGGCAGAGAAATATGTCCTTGAAAATAGCGGGACAATCTTCAGGCTGGGGACGGTATACGGTGTCGGCGATAGATTTTCCAGAATCCGATTGGACCTTGTTGTCAATGTCCTGACATTGAAAGCACTCACGGAAAACAAGCTAACGGTCTTTGGTGGGGATCAATGGCGTCCAGTTATTGCTGTAAGGGATGTTGCAAACTTTTTCGTGGAGGCGGTATCCAGGGACTATAATGATGTATTTATACTGAAATATAAGAACATCACCATCATTGAGCTGGCAAATATAATGAAGACTATATTTCCAGATGTGAAAATCGAGGTAACGGAAAGGAAATTCCAGGATTTACGAAGCTACCGGGTGGACTCATCAAAAGCAGAAAGCAATTTCATATTCAAGCCAAGAACCACGATCGAATCTGAAGTGATAAAATTGATGACCCTATTCGAAGAGCATCGAATAAAGGATGTAAATGATGATATCTATTATAATACCAAATATATCAAAGCACTGTTAAATGATGGTGCCCTCACAGGAAGAAACGATTCATGAAAGGAGGTGTGATAGATGAATGATGGGAAACCATATGCAATTGATCTAGAAATATATGATGATGACAGGGGTTTTCTTGTACCGTTGACCAATGAACTTTTACCAGAGATGATCCGCAGGGTCTATGTTGTGGGGAATTTTGCAAAGGGGGTTATTCGAGGATTTCATTATCATCTAAAAGAAATCAAGATGTTTTATATAATAAAGGGGGCCGCAAAGTTCCTTGCCATCAATCCTGAACACCCAGAGGAAAAATATGAATTTGTGGTCACAGAAAGGAAACCGAAAGTGGTGGTGATACCACCAAGATATGCCAATGGCTGGATATCACTCGCTGATAACACCCTGCTGGTTTCCATGTCTTCCAGAACGATTGATGAGATCCGTGAGGACAATGACGATATTCGTTATGACCCATTTAGGTGGGGAAAGGATATCTGGGAGGTAAAAGCCAGATGAAAAGGGCAGTGGTCATTGGCGCTAATGGTATGCTGGGATATGGCGTCTCAGAATATTTCAAGGAACATAACTATGATGTCATTGAGATTACCCGGAAAGAATTCGACATAGCTAAAGATCACATTGAGAAATTGGATGCTACTATAAAGGAATGTGATTTCATTGTCAATTGTGCTGGAGTCATCAAGCCGAGAATAGCAAGGACACCTGTTGAAGATGTACTAAAGGTGAATGCGATTTTCCCTAGAAACCTGGCCAAACTATCAAACAAATATGATAAACAATGCTTTCATATCACTACTGATTGTGTTTTTTCCGGGAAAAAGGGGAACTATGATGAAAACGACTACTATGACGCAGAAAACCTGTATGGACTGAGCAAGAACGCCGGTGATATAGCAGAATGCATGGTAATTCGTACATCGATCATTGGAGAGGAGAAAAATAACAATCGATCGTTACTTTCATGGGTAAAAAGCCAGAAGGGGAAGACAGTAAATGGGTACACAAATCATTTCTGGAATGGAGTTACTACCATCTATCTTGGCAGGGTCATTGAAAGAATTCTGGAGAACAATCTATATGAGAATGGGATCTTCCATGTGTTCTCCAGAGAAATCGTGAGCAAATACAAATTGCTCAAATTAATCAATCAGACATATGATCTGGATATCACGGTAAATAAATATTCAACACCAGTGCCCTGTGATCGAAGTTTATCAACGAAGAAAGACCTCTGTGAAAAAGTCGTTCAAGAATCATTACCATCACAGATCGCCGAGATGAAAGCGTTTTTTGCGGGGAAGAAAAAATGAAGGAAAATGATGCAAAATACTACTACTTCTTTCGTGGCTCATTGGACAAGCATGTTGAATTCTACAAGGGGTGGGTCGATGTTGCCAGAAAGAAAGGATTGCCCATGGAAATGGTAACCACACTCTATTTCCTCAATTATTTGAAGCAGCGAAAGCTCGTAAAGTACTATAGAAAATTTGATTATGTGCACATCGTTGTTTGTCTCCCATTCATTGCCTCCTTATTCACATTTTTGTATTTCTTTCACAAAGTGGTCAAATATAAACGGATCGTCATTCACATAAGAAAGCGTTCCCCAGCACCATTTGAATATCTTAAAAAAATATTCAAAACCAGAGTAAAATATCTGATTGAGCTTGAAAGTGACATCATATCTGAAAAGGAATATCTCCTTGAGCACCCGTACAAAAAGGATTTCTACAAAGACCTGATTAATCGAACGAATAAGAAGATCTCCCAGATTCCGGTACAGCTTAACAAAACAGATTATGTCCTTACGGTCACAGAGAAGTTACGGGATCTATTGGATGAGAGATATCCGCATATTGGCATAAAGAACAAATCCGGCGTTATACCAACTGGTGTGAATATCGAAGCTGTACATTTTTCAGAGGATGTCCGGGAAACTATGAGGAGGGACCTTAAGATACAAGATAGATTCGTATTTGTGTATACTGGAAATGCCCATTATACCTGGCAAAACGTGTATCGAACCATCGAGATGTTTCAATTAATAAAAAGAACCGTCAAACCGAATGCATTTATCATGCTCCTCGTTCGGGAACAGGATCACTGGATCGTTCAGGAATTCATACAGCAACTCAAAATATCCGAAGATGATTACTTACTTTGGGAAGTTCCACATATCGATATTAATAAATATTTGAATGCAGGGGACATGGGCGTACTCCTCCGGCACCCTCATTTGATGAATGAGGCAGCCTCCCCCGGCAAGTTCGGTGAATATCTTGCCGCCGGTCTTCCGGTGATTGCCACCACTATGGCAGCATATTCCGATGAGATCGTTCAAAACAACTATGGGGTGATCCTGGAGGATATGGATGATGACGATGAAGTATTGGACAAGGTCGTTCCTTTTCTCAAATATGATAATAAGAGAAGAATGAAGATCAGCGAATGGGCGAAGG
>DAOVMN010000053.1 GCA_030630685.1 Thermoplasmata archaeon
CCTTTTCGGTGAACTTTGCCCAACTAAAATCCGCCCCTTCGCTGAACTTGGCCGCCTTAAAATCCGCCTTTTTGGTGAACGTTGCCGCATAAAAAGACGCCCATCCGCTGAACTTTGCCCCACTAAAATTGGCCTTTTCGGTAAACTCAGCCCCACTAAAATTGGCCTTTTCGGTGAACTTTGCCGCAACAAAACTTGCCCATCCGCTGAACTTTGCCCACCCAAAATCAATCTCCTGCTCAAGCACCCTTGCAGCAAGATTTACATCCTTCAGCACAGAACCCTTAAAATCGCCCTCTCCAGCATCCACAAGTCCATAAAATCTTTTCATGCACTTTTCCCAAAGTCTTTTCTCCTCTTTTTCTTCAGCAGGCATGTGAAAAATGCAGTATTCTGAATCGTGTTCAGCAGGTCGATTGCAATCTTCGTACTTGCACCGACTTTCCTCGGTTTGTTCGTGTGCTTTCGTTTCTTCGGCCATCTCTGTCATTCTATTTGCGTAATGCATTTTATTATTTAAACCTGTCTTTTCAATTCCATCTTGGAAATTAGAATGAGTTTCCGTTTGAAAAGGATGCTGATTGAAGACGGAAAGAAGGCTTTTATATCAAAAAATTCTTACCGTGCAACAAAAGTGCAAAAAAAGAAGCACTCAAGAGAAGGTAATATCATGACAAACACCGGCCCGTATGTTCAATATCCGCAACAGCAAATGCCGTATCAAAGCCAACCTGTGGTACCCCAATCATCAGGCGGTACAGGCAAGCTCTATTTAGGCCTGCTATTAACAGGTTTGATCCTCTTCTTCGTGGCCGGAATAATTCGTTCCCTCCTATTGTACGAGGATCTAATCGAGGATAATCAGCAGAACATCTGGGCTACGACCAACCTCCTTATGAACATCGGAATCCTGATCGCTGGAACAGGTCTTTCCCTGGGTGCGTTCTCGGCATCAGACCTTGATGATAGGGTACGGAGCACAATGCTGATCGCCGCTGGAAGTTGTTTTGTTGCAGGGGCAATCATCAATATATTCCCGTTCTTCGATTAAGTGAGGCTCTTTGTTGAATAATTCATTTTATCCTCGCATTTCCCGAGTAACCATCCTACCCGGGCAAGATATCAGGTATGCCGAGGAACGATCCGATACACCGGGCAAATTCGTGATATTCGCCTATTTGTGAGATTCGTGATGAACTCCGCACAAAACCTGGGATCACAAATGGCACGAATGAACAAATTACACGAATATCGGGAGGTGAATGAGCGAGGATTTATCCGGGCTCCGAGACAATCAAAGATTGGCTAAGGTACAAAGAGGCATTACTAACATGGGCAAATTCGTGATATTCGCCTATTCGTGGAATTCGTGATCAAACATAGTCCCCCAAAATCCACCGGCAAGCGACAAACAAATTTTTATATGAAACAAACTTAGGTATGCCTAACTATTTTCACATTGCCTAAGATGATGAAAATCCGAGGGTGTGAAACATGGAAAATGAGCAGAATCTCAGTGAACTGGTACCCGGAGAAAAAGGCGTGATAGCCCGCATTGAAGGCGAAGGGGCCACGCGAAGAAGGCTAATGGCCATGGGGATGACCACGGGTACCCGGGTGGAGGTCATCAGGAAGGCCCCCTTAGGCGATCCCATCGATTTTATGGTAAAGGGCTACCATCTCTCCCTGCGGAAAGCGGAGGCGGAACAGATTATCGTTAATCAGGAGGATTGAGAGATGGCGCCGGTGATGCCCCTCCAGATGGCTCCGGAAGGGAAAGAGCTTCGAGTGACAAGTATCAATGCCGGGCGAGGACTGACCAGACGACTGATCGAGATGGGATTTAATGAGCGTGCCCTCGTGAAGGTGCTGAACTCCCATGGGCGTGGTGCCCTCATCGTACAACTGAATGATGCCAGATTTGCCATCAGCAGAGGGATGGCAATGAAGATCATGGTGGATGTGGCGTAAGAGGTGTATAGAGTTGGGAGCAAAAAACCATATCACCGTAGCCCTGGCAGGAAACCCCAATGCAGGTAAAACCTCCCTTTTCAATGCGATCACAGGCTCACGGCAGCACGTGGGGAACTGGCCCGGCGTCACCGTGGAAAAGAAGGTTGGAAAATATACTCACAAGGGTATCGAGATCGAGGTGGTGGACCTTCCGGGCACCTACAGCCTTACAGCCTACTCGATTGACGAGATCGTGGCACGGGACTATATCGTGGAAGAAAGGCCGGACGTTGTGGTCCATATCGTTGATGCCTCCAATCTCGAACGCAACCTCTACCTCACCACCCAGCTCATGGAGCTCGGGACCCGGGTGGTCATCGCGTTGAACATGGTGGATATCGCGGAAAAAAGGGGAGACGTTATCGACATCGAGAAAATGGCCGGTTTCCTGGAGATCCCTGTTGTCAGGACAATTGCGAACATAGGCTATGGGGTCACCACACTCATGGACGAGGTGGTGAAAGAGGCACAAAAACCGGAGCACCATGAGCATGAGATCGGCTACGGGAAGGAGATCGAAAAGGCCCTTGTGAAGTTGGAATCCATTATAAAGAGAGACACCCACTTAGTAGGGATTTATCCTCTCCGCTGGATTGCGGTAAAGCTTATCGAAGACGATGAAAACATCAAGGAAAGGATCGAATTCAGTCCTGTGCGGGAGGAGATCGAGGAGTTCCTGGCCGAGATTGACACCATAGACTTCGAGGCGCGAATGGCAGATAAACGCTATGAGGCCATCAATGCCGTGCTGCCCCAGGTGCTGAAAAAGGGTGAGGTGGGCATGACCACTTCGGATATGATCGACCGGGTGTTGACCAATAAATACCTGGGGATACCCATCTTCCTGATTCTCATGTGGGGTGCGTTTGAACTGACCTTCACCTTTGCCACCCCTTTCATGGATATCATCGATCTGGTATTCGGTCACCTTTCCGGATGGGCAAACGAGAACATAGAACCGGCCTGGCTGGGCTCCCTTATCGGAGACGGTATCTTTGGAGGTGTCGGATTTGTCCTGATCTTCCTTCCCAACATCTTCATCCTTTTCCTCATGCTCTCCTTCTTGGAGGACAGCGGATACATGGCAAGGGCAGCCTTCATCATGGACAAGCTCATGTACAATCTCGGGCTTCACGGTAAGTCTTTCATACCGCTTCTCATGGGATTCGGGTGCAACATCCCGGCCATCATGGCCACGAGAACGATCGAGGACGAAAAAGACCGCTTGATTACCATTTTGGTCAATCCCTTTATTTCCTGCGGGGCCCGGCTTCCGGTTTACCTTCTCCTGGCCGGAGCGTTCTTCGGAGGACAGGCGGCCACAGTTATATTCTTTATCTATATATTCGGGATCGTTGTTGCTGTCGGTTCTGCGAAGCTGTTCAGGAGCACCATACTGCCGGGAAAGCCCGCGCCGTTCATCATGGAGCTGCCCCCTTACAGGCTCCCCACACTCAGGACAACCGTGATTCACATGTGGGAGCGCGGTTCGATGTACCTGAGAAAGGCGGGGACCATCATCTTTGTGTTTGCCATCGTGATCTGGTCCTTATCGGCATTCAACGGAGATGGATACATAGAGGAGACTGAAAAGGATATCGATGAAGGCGAGCTTCTTGTCGGGGATGGGGCGTTCGAAGGGAAAGGGAGATTCACTGTTCTCGAGGATGGAGAAGGGACATTCACGGGTACGGTGCTGGAAACGGTAGAACTAAAATCCGGGACTTATGAAAAAGATCGATATTACGAGGGCATCGAATTAATGGAAGAGGAAGAACTACACGGCGACGGGACCTTTGAAGGGGAATGTGAATTCCTGAGTGATGAAGATGGAGGAAGATATATCGGGGAAGACTTTACAGTGGAGGAGAGCTTTGCCGCGGACATAGGACATGGCTTTGGCCCCATCACCTCACCCCTGGGATTCACCTGGAAGATGAACACCGCCTTGGTTTTTGGTTTTGTTGCAAAGGAGGTTGTTGTGGGCTCTCTCGGTGTGCTCTACGGTGTGGGTGAGGACGAAGACAGGGTAAGTGATTCCATGGAGGATGACAAGGACTTTTCACCTCTGGTGGCATTCTGTCTCATGCTGTTCACGCTGTTGTATCTGCCGTGCCTGGCAACGGTTCCTGTGATCTACAAGGAAACCGGATCTGTGAAGTGGACCGGCTTTTCCGTGGGGTACGGTCTGGTTTTGGCCTGGCTGCTGGCGTTTGTCGTTTATCAGGTCGGAAGCCTGATGGGGTACTGAGAGTTGAATCAAAAGGTGAAAAAGTTGAGTCAAAAGGTGAAAAAATGGCTGAAATAGATGTCGAAAACGAAGAAAAAATGACGTTCGGGCTTGCTGCCGGAGCCCTGTACGTATTCTTCGGGATCCTGCAGGCCCTTGCAAGCACTGGATTAGTGGATATTCCCCTCGTCCCGGGTAATGCCATCGGCGTTCTGGTGCTCGTGGTAATCGGGGCGGTCTTCCTTTTCGGATACAGGGAACTGAAGGAGGGAATACCCGAGGGCATAGCCTACATTCATGTGGGAATAGGGCTCTCTCTGGTGTTCGGGATCATTTATCTCCTGGTGATGGGTGCGGATGCCATTTCTGCCTACCTTATCCGGAGCGAGGATTTCGAGGACTGGTCGATCATAGATGACGTTAGGCCCGAACTCTACCTTGCTTTACTGTCGCTCATCGGATTGGTGAAATGGAGGGACGAGTTTTCACTGAAGGGGATAACTATATCGGGTGTGTGAGATGAATAACAGAGGAAGTGGAGAGTCGGGCATAAGAATGATGATGACCTTTGGTGCTGGTTTCGCTGCCCTTGTGCTCGTCCTTGGTGTGATTGCCTCTGCCTTCGCCGTTATTATGCTCGAAACCAGCACCGATACCTCCGGAAAAAACAAGGATAAGAATAATGGCGATAACCCGGTGATGGAGTACTGGAACGAG
The DNA here is from genome assembly GCA_030630685.1 of Thermoplasmata archaeon. GTDB lineage: Archaea > Thermoplasmatota > DAOVMN01 > DAOVMN01 > DAOVMN01 > DAOVMN01. The sequence continues at coordinate 4,961 of DAOVMN010000053.1, forward strand.
ACCTACAATTACGAGGATACCTACGATTTGGGGGATGAGCACCACAAGCACCACTGGATGCTGAATGACAGTGCGGTAAAGGTTACGGCAGTGCTCAAGTGGGAGGACACGCTTCAGGACCTGGACTTTGCCATCGGAAAGGGTGATTGCCCTCACCACGGAGAAACCGCGGCAGAGGACAATAACGGCTCTGCAGGAAACGGCGAGGGTAGGGTGGTCCTTGAGGTGGATGATCCGGACATTCTTTTTGTGAAAGAGGGGAGCCAGGAGAAATGGTTTGCCCACATCGAGGCGGATCCCGCGGCTGTGGAATGCCATTACTCCGTGGAGGTGAGGGTGAGCTATGCAAGGGAACAAACGAAGGAAGGGGAATAAGGAATAAGAGCGAATCGCCTTCCATCGTGATAAAATGAGGAAAAAATATCTCTTTTTCAGACGCAAAAACTTAAATATCGCATGTAAGTTAGGCTCGCCTAAATAAGTTAGAGTGCCCTAATGAGACAAAGCAGTAGTCCGGATAACGTTGAGAAAACAACACCCGACCCTTGAAGGGGGGCTGGAAACAATGAAAGAACATGAAAAGGAAAGGTATTGGAGGAAAAAACATGAAAAATTTACCAAAAGTGAATGAAAATTTTGAGGAACTGTACAGGATGCTCATCGGGCAGATTAAATCAAAACTGCTGCTGACGGGCATCGAACTGAAGGTGTTCAATCAGTTGTCTGAGGCAAAATCGGCTGAGGCTGTGGCAGAGGCAATCGGCAGCCATCCTGAGAACACGAGGTTGTTCTTGGACGGTTTAGCGGCGAGCGACCTGATTACGAAAAAGAACGGTCTTTACCGGAACTCCCCCACAGTGCAGGAATTTCTCGTGGAGGGTAGTCCGACCTACCTGGGACAGATGTTCACCCTTCAGTCTCAGATGTGGTGTGCCGCCCTCAACGATTTGCCCGGGCTGGTAAAAGAAGGTCCTCCCCCTCCATCACCGGAAGCGGATATGGGCTCCGAGGAGATGTGGACGCAGTTTGCAACTTTCATGGTCAACTACGAGCGGGCTGGTGCGGCACAGCAGGCGGTCGAACTCGTCTCGGAACTGCCGGAGTTTTCATCGTTCGGGAAGATGCTCGACCTGGGCGGCGGTCCCGGGCTCGTCGGGATTGCTATCGTAGCTGCGCATCCAACAATGAAGGGTGTTGTCTTTGACCGCCCGGCAATCGTTAAGATAGCCGAGAGTTCTATCAAAGAGTATGGGTTGGAGGGGCGGACGGAGGTTCTGGGAGGTGACTATTTACAGGATCCAATCGGCGAGGGCTACGACCTGATCTGGACAAGCAACACGCTAAACTTTGCAAGAGGCGACTTAGACTCGCTTATGAAGAAAATCTACGATGCCCTCAATCCCGGCGGTGTGTTTATCAGTTTCTGCGAGGGGCTGACCCATGAGCGAACGAAGACTGACTTCATTGTTTTGTCCATGATGTCCATTGCGCTGATGGGACAGGACATGTGCTTCGATCAAGGCGAAATCGCGGATTCCATGCTTCGGGTCGGGTTTAAATCCGTCCGTTCACGCACGCTAGATGCACCGTGGGGTGCGGCGGACCTCGACATCGGAAGGAAGGCAGGGAAATTTTAAATGAGGAACAAAAATGAGAGAAGCAACCCGTGCTGCAGAAAATACCTCAATCTACGAACGCCTGACCGTCTCCATGGGAAAGCTGGTCACATCCCACCCCGGGAAGATCATTTTGACATTTTTACTGGTTACGGCTTTGATAATAGTCCCTCTCAAAAACCTCGACACATCGACTCGAATGTCTGATTTTTCCCCGGAAAGCGAGTTCCTCGATACGGATGACACGATACGCGAAGAGTTCAATACGACCCGTACCATTCTCAACATTCTGAAGGCAGAATCCGGTAATGTTCTGGACAGGGAGGGACTTCTGGTTCTCAAAGGGATAGAGAATTCAATCATGTCCTCGGAAAAACTAAGGCCCTTCCTTATAGATTATGACACGGCGGTTCTGACCATAGCCCGACCCATCGAGATGATGCTCCTCAGCCAATCCAACGGGACATACGGGATCGCCGATGCCCCCGAGCCTGTTCTCCAGATGGTAATTTTCCAGGTTTTGAAAGACGAGAAATCATCGGGACTGGTCTCCGAAGGTGAAGGCACTGAAAGGGAGTATGCCGTGGTTCTGGTATATTTGAACTATAATATGCTCGAACCCGATGATGAGACCGTCGAGATAGAGCTATTGAATGTCATTGATGATTCTGTTCCCGAAGGCTACAGTCTTACATCCTTTTCCGCAATTAGCCATACCATGAAAGAAGATACGCAGGAGAGCCTCAGAATCCTCCTCCCCATAGCTGCTGCCCTTGTGCTTCTTGTCCTGATCGTATCCCTCAAGAGACTCATCGATGTTGTGATAGCAGTTATGGGTATTATCAGCTCGATAATTATTTCATTGGGGTTATTCTCACTTTTCGACCTTCGGTTCAGCCAGATGACATTCTTCGCACCGATCCTTTTTATGGTTCTTGCCATTGATTACGCTATACATATCATCCGTAGATATGACGAGAATATGGAGGATGGATTCAACCCCTCCCGATCGATGCACAATGCCATTCGCTTCATGGGGATATCGATACTTTTATCCGCCCTCACAACGATCCTGGCTTTCGCGTCCAATGGATTCTCCAGGATACCCGCCGTATCTGCTTTTGGCATCTTCCTGGCAATAGGAATCGGTGTATCCTTTTTTGTGATGATATTTTTTGTTCCTTCCCTGGAACGAGAGTTCCATAAAGAAATGTCTTTGAAAACTCCTAATCCCCTTTTGTAGCCTTGATTGTAGAGATTTAAGGGAAATATTTATTGTGTCTACAATCTAATTTTCCTGAAAAACTTCAGTTATAATGCGGGAAGTACAAAGCTGATAACTGTAATAAAATTTTCGAGGAAAATGAAGGAAGAAGGAGATATTGTGACCACAAAATGTAGTTTGAGATTGCCCATTTTCCTTTATAGCATTGGAAAGTACGCATTTTTTCATGCGGAACTCCCGCTGGAACTTGTTTATGCCGGGTTTTTCATGAAAGATTCCAGGAATAAAAATGCAAAAAAGGATACAAACACAAAGATAAATACAAACACAAAAAATAGTGTAGAAAGGAACGTGTTGGATTCACAAAATAAAGAAGAACAGAACTTGTCGGATAGTTCAAATAAGGGAAATACCTTGGGTAAATCAGATAAAAGAAATAAAAATGCACGAATGAACCGGGTTAAAGCACTCTATGGGAAATCAATCTCCTCTCTTGCACGTTTTTCCTATTCGAATCCCGTGCTTGTCATTATCATCGCACTATCTCTCTGGGGGAGCGGCATCTACCTTTCCATGTTTATCGAGAGAGACATGTCTCCCGAGGATGCGATGGCGGAAGATTCCTCGGTGGTGCAAACTGTAACCATTATCAATGAAGAATTCCCACGGGTTGGAATGGAGACTGCTTATGTTGTAATAGAAGCTGATATTTGCAATCCCGATCTTCTTGCGGCTGTAAACGAGTCTATTGCGAACATGTACGATGATGACCACATTGCCATGTCTGACCAGGGACCAAAAGTTCTCTCGATACTTCCTTATGTCCGGATGATAACCAGGGCTCGGGATAATGGTTCGGGGGCTGTGGACGCCAATGGGGACGGCATCCCGGACACCAGGGAGAATCTGACCCTTGCCCTGAACCAGCTCTACGAGAACGGAATAGACGGGGTGATAACACCAGGGAAGATCAGGTCACTATTGAGCCGGGGTAGTTCGCAGGAGCCTTTCGATGGGCTTCTTCTTGTCCTTGAAACAAATCACACCCAGGGAAACCGTGGTGGGAAGCTTCTGGATGAACTCCATGAGGATATGAAACCAGTAAAGAATATGGATGGCACAGAGATAGGATATGCGGGCTTTTCCTTCGAAAGGTACGAAATGATAACAGAGATGACAGGCGGGATGATAATTTCTACTATTGTCTCGATCATCCTGGGCACTTTTTTTGTGATGCTACTTTTCAAATCGGTACGATTCGGATTCATAACAGCTTTACCCATTATCTTTGTGACAGGGTGGGTAATGCTCAGCATGTATTTCCTTGGATTCAAGCTTAACATGGTAACGGTGACCATCACGACAATGACCATAGGCATAGGCATCGATTATGCCATCCACATTGTAGAGCGGTATCGACATGAAAGGAGTAAGGGCTTGGCTATGGCACAGTCCATGGACAGATCCATAGAGACCACTGGACTTTCTCTCTTTGCCGCGGGGGCTACCACGTTCTCCGGATTCTTCGTTATTTCCTTTAGCAAGATCGGCACATTTCATACCTTCGGGGTTCTGGCATCCATTATGGTCGTATTCGCACTCATAAGTACATTTATGGTACTTCCTGCTATTATCGCGATCTCCGAGAAGATTGGAAAGAAAAACTAAAAGATTCGAAAGGATGACTAAAAAATGACGAAAAAACTTATGGCATTGATCGCAATTGCAATAATCAGAACATTCTCCGTGCTCGGCGTCACAGCCAGCATGGACGATGGCACAGACGAGGACAGGGTGCATTCCCATTTTATGGATAATTGAGAATCTCATTAACAACCGGGACTTTGTGATGAGAATGGAATTCTAACTGCCTGACGGTCTGGATTGTAGAACGCGGATGACGCGGATCACACGGATAAACACGGATCAATGAAAAATCCGCGGGAATC
>DAOVMN010000397.1 GCA_030630685.1 Thermoplasmata archaeon
AAGGAGGTCACCTCGGGGGCGCAGAGGGTTCACGATTACGAGCTCCTGAAAAAGAGGATCGCGAATAGAGGGCTTGATATAGAGGACTTCGGGTTCTATCTCAATGCCTTCAAGTATGGAATGCCGCCCCATGCGGGCTGGGGCCTTGGGGCGGAGAGATGGGTGATGACTGTTGTAGGGTTGGAGAATATTCGGGAGGCGGTCCTTTTCCCAAGGGATATGCACAGGCTCGTGCCGTGAGTTTGGAAAATCACGCTTCTCCTCACCTCGTTTCACCTCCCTTTACATCACACCCCGCGCCTCTTCCCGTAGATGAGTCTATGGAGCTGAAGCATGAATCGGATGTCCATTCCCTGGAACCGGGTCTTCAGAATGGCCGAGGCCATCTCTTTTAGTTCTTTGCGGCTGTATTCCCCTGAAGAGGCGGGTTGGATGATAACAGGACATGGAACTGGATTTTCATGGAGTATTTTGTAGGCATACTCGATGTCCTTTAGGTCCTTGACCACGAACTTGAGCTGGTCTCCGAGGGTCAATAGCCCCAGGTTGTCCAGATCCATTTTCTTCTCCTCGCCCGATGAAGGGCATTTGATGTCCAGAGAGACGAGAAGATTGTCCCTCATTTTAGGATGGTCTCGCAGACCATTCAGAAGAGGGAAAAGGGAGATAGAACCGTTGGTCTCAAGGGTTAGATGAAATCCATTGAAGAGGAGCTGGAAAATGAGCTCGGGCACCTCTTCCTGAATCAGGGGTTCTCCACCGGTCAGGCAGACCCGCATGCACCCGGTTTGCTCTTTCAGTATCTGGATTTCTTCCACGATATCCCGCACATCACGATCCTTTCCCTCATAGAAGGCGTATTCAGTATCACACCAGGCGCATCTGAGGTTGCAGCCCGTGGTGCGGATGAAGATTGTGGGGGCCCCTGTGAGGATGCCTTCGCCCTGGATGGAGTAGAACATCTCATTGATCCTGATGGCCATGAATACGGGAATAGGGGCAGATATTTTAATGTTGTTGGTGCCGGGTTGTATATGTCGAAACCATCCGTTAAGCTTTAATCCCCACACCCCTTCCACAGGCACATGAGAATCTCTGTCGTGGACAACGGGGGCCAGTGGACACACAGGGAATGGCGTCTCCTTCGAGAGATCGGGGTGGAGGCGGACATAATCCCGAACACCACACCAATGGAGGGAATAGCCGCGGATGCGCTGATACTTTCAGGCGGTGCTCCAAGGATCAGCTTCGAGGTGCCGAAGCTCGGGATCACCGGTGATTACCTGGACCAGCTTGATATACCAATCCTGGGAATCTGCGTTGGACACCAGTTCCTTGCCCTGCATTTCGATGGAAAGGTCGGACCCGCCGAGGTTCCGGAGTACGGGAAAACCCTGGTCTTTGTGGACGAGGCAAATGACCTCTTTGACGGGATACCAGCGGAGTTTCAGGCATGGGAATCCCACAACGACGAGATAAAGGCCCTAACACCGGACTTCATTCCCTTGGCCCATTCCAGGAACTGCGCCATCCAGGCGATGAAGTACAGGAAGAAGGCTTTCTACGGGGTCCAGTTCCATCCCGAGGTCACTCACACGAATTATGGAAGGGAGATTTTTGAAAACTTCATCCGCCTCGCCAGAATCTGAGTTCGATATTCCCCGGGTGAGTATCTATGCCCTCTCACCAAAAGAAGGGACCCTGAGCGATGATTCCATTTCCTCCCTGCTCGACAGAACCCGCGAATTTTCCTCTGAGCACGGCATAGTGCTGCAATTCTTTGATCGTGAAAAGATCCATGGAAAGGAGCAGTTAATCTCCGCCCTTTACCACGCCCTGAGGTCCAAGGCTACAGGGCGGAGCCGGACACGCGAGCTCTCGGTGGATATCGCACGATATGCCGCGGGAGAAAGGCAGATCCATGTTGCACTAAGGCAGGTTGGCCTCAAGGAAGGGACCTCGAAAATCATTGTCCTTGTTTTCTTCCCAATTGAAGTAAGGGACAAACAGGAAGAGTTGGAGAACAAACTCCTTGGGCTATTTACAGAGCTAAGAATGCAGATTGAACCGGGCCTGGAGTTTGATAAAGAGGGGCTGGCGGAGGCCCTGGAAAGGACGGCGCTGGTTGAGCTGAAGCTGTAGCCTCTACCGATCCTATCTGACGACAGATGTTAGGGACTACATTACAGGTTAGCGAATAAGGAACTGAGATTTTGCGTTTGCGGCCAGACTTGGGAACACGGATGACGCAGATCACACGGATAAACACGGATAAAAGACAAATCCGCGGGAATCCGCCAAATCCGTGTCATCCGCGTTCCTATTTGCCACCTTACAACATTGTCCCCTGGGCAATCGAACCTTGAACCACAAACTATATAAAAAATCATCACTAAGATCAATCTATGAAGAGAGTGACCCTGTGGTTCCTCATTCTCCCGATGATCTTCGTTGCAGGGATATTACTCCTTCCTGCTACACAGGGGGAACAGGGTGCGCCTGCAGGAGCGGGAGAGCAATGTTTCTCGCACAGGGACTGGATAGTGGAGGAAGGGGACGGGATCACCAGGGAGGATCAGACCATTCTTATGCAGGGCAACCTTCGCGTGGAGGGTTCCCTTATACTGCACAATGTCACCCTGATTTTCAACTGCAGTCATAACGGGGAATACGGGATCGAGGTTATGCCCGAAGGGG
>DAOVMN010000328.1 GCA_030630685.1 Thermoplasmata archaeon
CCCCTCAACCGGTGACCCGGATAGTCTCCGAACCCGAAGCTGGCTTAACTCAAGAAATCATAGAAGAAGGAGGGACAGGATGACAGCAGCCGAGGCAAAGGAATATGTGCAGACATTCGAATTCCCGGCAGTGAAAACAGAAGAAGGTGAACCGAAGGTTCGCCAGATTTCCCCCAGGGATTTTGCCGAAGGCAAAAGGGCTGAAACAGATGAGATCGAGGGCATCGATGTGGCTGTGCTCGAGCATCTGCTCTTCCATCATGCCATAGGGGAGGGTGGAATACATATCGACAAATATCTGGGGATTTTAAAGGGGATCACAGACGGGGAACATCTGAGCATGGAGGACCCAGGGGACAGGACCGCCGCCCTGGTATTCGAGCTGGTGATAAAAGAGGGGTTCGACCCCTGGGACATCGACCTGAAAAGGTTCGCGATACTATACATGAAAAGGATGAAGCACTCGGTAAGGAAGGATTCGATAAAGGAAGACCTTGATTTCATCACCGCCGGACGCCTCATATTTATGGCCTTCCGGATCCTGAGGCTTCGGAGCAATGAGCTTCTGGAATCCCTTTCTGAGCCGGATGAGGACGATTATGATGATTACATGGAGCTCGAACCCTGGATGGAGGATGATGCCTCCTATGCCTACACAAAAAGGGTAATCGAGATGAAGAATCCACCTGTGGAGGAGACGGTCACGCACCGCGGGGATAGAAGGATCACCCTCTTCGAGCTTGTCGAGGCCTTTAATGAGGCGACGGACGAGGCAGAGGGCATAAGGGAACACAACCTGCGTATGAAGGAGGAAAGGAGGCGGCAGTACCGTCTCAGACGCAGGGATAGGAAAAGCGTGGGACAGAAGGTACACAATGAGGACTACGAGGAGGATATCAACAGGGTTTACTCGATTCTTTCCGGGCTTGACGGGGGACTTATCGCCTTTCGCCAACTGGTCCAGGTTTCCCCTATCGATGATATCTGCACCTTTATTGCCCTTCTTTTCCTTAACTTCGATGAGAAAGTGGATGTCTGGCAGGAGGACTTCCCGAGAGGCGAGATCTATGTGAGGATGCCGAATGGAGGGAAGGGGCCGCTGCAGGCCCAGATGATCGTACCGGAAGCCGCTGTGGAGACGTAATTGAGATATGAGAAAAACACATAAAGTCCAATTAATTACAGGGGTACACACAGAATGTACTGACACAAAAAAGGTGAAAATGGATGATCGACGAAATCCGAATAAAGAATTTCAAATCTATAAAGGACCAGGGACTTCACTGCAGAAGGATAAATATCTTCATAGGCGAGCCCAACACCGGCAAATCCAATCTCCTTGAGGCGCTTGGCCTGCTGAGCTGGTGCGGGAATTCGAATCCCCCCGTCCAGCCACCTCTTAAAGATTTTGTGAGACTTCAGGGAATGCAGAACATTTTCTATGACGAACTGCTCGACCAGCCCGTTGAGATAAAACTGGAAGGTGAGATCAAGCTGCATCTGAAGATTACCTTTAAGGATGACGTATTTTGCTTAGAAAATCTATCACCCAAGACTAAGGACAGGATAAAGAAATGGGCTTTAGATTACACTGGAAATCCTAAAGAATATTGGCCCAACATTTCTGAACTTGCACCGATAAAATTCTACAGGTTCAAGGAACAGGATAACTTCCCAGAAAGAATGTCCTCATTCCTTTTCCCCCCGCATGGCTCCAACCTGTTTTCCGTTGTCATGGCGCATAAAAAGCTCAGGGAGACCATGGCCGGGTTCTTCAGGGATTTCGGCTTCAATCTGGTATTCAAGCCCCAGGAGAAGGCCTTCGAGATCCAGAAGCAGCAGGAGAATATGGTGTTCACCTATCCCTACCGCCTCACCTCGGACACGCTGCAGCGCATCATTTTCTATGTGATCGCCATAGAATCAAATTCCGACTCCACTCTGGTCTTCGAGGAGCCGGAATCCCATGCTTTCCCCTACTACACGAAATACCTGGGCGAAAAGATCGCCTTCGACGAGACGAACCAGTATTTCATAGCAACGCACAACCCGTATCTGCTTCTCTCCATCCTTGAGAAAGCACGAAAAGATGACGTGGGCGTGTTTGTCACCTATTTCAGGGACTATGAAACAAGATTCAAACTCCTCACAAACGAGCAGCTCTCCGAGCTGATGGATTACGATCCCTTTTTCAATCTGAACTCTTTCATCGAGGAGGAAAAATAGTTCCTCGAGGAGAATATTCCACAGGAGGGGATGTGGTGATAATCGTTGAATGTAACCTGGACGAATTCCTGATAAAGCTCATTGTGCAGGAGTGAAGGTATTGGATTTTTTGTAGAAGAGATTTTATAGAACTTTGAGTGTGCCGACAATTAGGAGAAATCTCCATGGTCACGTCAGCATGTTCGGCTCGCGAGAAAATAGATAATCACTCTGCCCGTAACACTCAACATCAAGGTTCAGGACAAAATAACATTTTTCAGGGGATAGGAAGGCATCCTCATACGATGGAGAAAGGGCTCATAAACACATCACCCTCTTCGAGGGCGATTTTGCCCGAAACCCCTGTCGGGCTTTCAGGCGGCAACGGACTAACTAACGGAAATGGCCTCACAAACGGGAATGGACTCACCAATGGGAACGGGAACCCCATCCCCCGGGGCCGGCGTGGCCGCCTGGGTCTCACTAATGGGAATGGGTTAACCAACGGAAATGGGCTAACAAATGGAAATGGATTAACCAACGGGAACGGGATTACCAACGGGAATGGGCTTACTAACGGGAATGGACTTACCAACGGGAACGGGCTTACCAACGGAAATGGGCTTACCAACGGAAATGGGCTTACCAACGGAAATGGGCTTACCAACGGGAACGGGCTGACAAACGGGAATGGGTTAACAAACGGCAATGGACTAACAAACGGCTCAGGTTTTTCAACTCGTAGAAGAAGGATAGTTACCGAATTTACGGACAACAAATCCATTCAATTGAAAGTGGCAGCAATCTCGACCGTCACATTAATTCTATTAGCTTCAGTTTATGTTTTTCTCGCTTCTCAGGAAAAGGATGGGATCGACATAGACGGAAAGTTCTCTGACTGGAAGGATGTACCAACCTACTCTGACGATAACGACCAGAGCAACGAAGGAATAGATATCGTGACCACCGCACTTGAGAGGGATGATATCTATCTATCTTTCTATATAGAAACCCAGTCGGGTATGCTCGAAGGCCTAAGTTCTGAAGGTGA
>DAOVMN010000076.1 GCA_030630685.1 Thermoplasmata archaeon
TGAAGATCGAGGGCGAAGGGACGACAGGGAACAAGGTCATCGGTAACTATATCGGGACGGACAAAGACGGCATGGAAGCTCTGCCGAACAAGATTGGCGTCTACATCCTGGGTGGAGCAAGTAATAACTATATTGGTGGCACAGAGGAGGGGGAAGGAAACACAATCTCTGGAAACACGGAGAGCGGCGTAAAGATCGAGGGTGAGGGGGCAAAACATAACGGGGTTCGGTGGAACTACATCGGGACAAAGGCAAATGGCGAGGAAGCTCTGCCGAACAAGATTGGCGTCCACATCCTGGGTGGAGCAAGTGATAACTACATAGGTGGCTCGACATGGATAAAAGAAAACATAATCTCTGGAAATACAGAGAGCGGCGTGAAGATCGAGGGCACAGGGACGGAAGGGAACATTGTCTTTAAAAGCTACATCGGGACGGATAAATACGGCAGGGAAGCTCTGCCGAACAAGATTGGCGTTCACATCCTGGGTGGAGCAAGCGATAACAAGATTGGTAGCACAGAGGAGGGTGAAGGAAACATAATCTCTGGAAACACGGAGAGCGGCGTGAAGATCGAGGGCACAGGGACGGAAGGGAACATTGTCTTTAAAAGCTACATCGGGACGGATAAAGACGGCAGGGAAGCTCTGCCGAACAAGATTGGCGTCCACATCCTGGGTGGAGCAAGTGATAACACCATTGGAGGCGAAGAGGAGGGCGAAGGAACCATAATCTCGGGGAACACGGAGACCGGAGTTTTGATTGAGGGCAAAGGAACAAATAAGAACAGCATCTTGTGGAATTACATCGGCACGGATGAAAGTTGCAGGGAACCCCTGCCGAACGGAAATGGGGTTCGCATTGAAAATGGTGCAAGTCAAAATTACCTCGAAGATAATGTCATCTCCGGGAATAACAAGAATGGCGTGTTCATCTCCGGGGAAGGAACACTGGACAATAAAATTCATTGCAATTTCATCGGGACAGATAGAAGTAAAACCAAAGATTTGGGGAATAAAGAAAACGGTGTTTGCATCGCAAATCTGGGCATCTGCTCAAATACAGTTAAGATTCGCTTCAATCAAATACGTTGGAACCAGGAAAATGGCATCGGAATCTGGTGCTCGAATCACAACTATATTGGCTCCAATACCCTCTGGTACAACTGCCGCGGTATCAGAATGGTTGAGTCGAATTCCTCTTGTCATTCCAACGATATAAAGTATTGCACATGCACTTCCACCGGTATACATTTTGATCATTCCGGTGGCGAATTTATAGGCAACACCATAACCGATGATGAAGGCGACGGCATACACTGCGTTAACGGCTCCAACCCGGTAATCCATTACAATAACATCTACAACAATTCCGGATTCGATATTCTCAACGATGATGATTCCGTAACGATCGATGCAAAGTACAACTGGTGGGGCGGTGCGGATGCAAAAATAAATGGCAAAGTGGATGTTAGTAATCCTTTAACAGTAGAAAGTACAGGTAGTGATGCCGGAATAATGAATGGAACGAATATCACGGGTTTTTTCAATGAAAGTTTAGTTGTGGAGTATTCGGTCAAGGATCTAACATCTTTGAGTTCGGTGCAGTTTGCAGAAAGTCCTTTTGGTGCATTGGAAGAAGATATTGGAAATTTTGTTGTTTTGATGGTAAATGAAACCGGGAATGTGAATGAATTGACAATCAAAATGTTTTACAAAGAAAGTGATATCCCGGGGATCGATGAAAATTCTCTAAAGATGTTCTGGTGGGATGGAGAAAAATGGCAGAAGTGCTCGGATACCGGGGTGAACACTAACGACACCGGCAGTTACGTGGGCTACATCTGGGCAAAAGTCAGAACAGATACAACACCCTCGCTTTCCGATATGGTGGGTACTCCCTTCGGAGCAGCGGAGGTGAAGGACACCGGCAGTGAGGTTGAAGGCGACGACGATGACGACGGCGTCAGCGCTGCGCTGGTGGTCGGCGGGGTGATTGCATTGGTGGTCGTGCTGCTGCTCGTGCTGGTGAAGCTGGGAATCGTGCCGGTTGGAGGGAGAAAAGGAAAGAAGAAAGACCGGCCCGAGTTCCTCCCGGAGGAAAAGGGACCCGAAATTAGGGAGGAGCCCGAGGAACCCGAAAAAGAAAAGGAAATTGAGAAAGAAAAAGGGATTGAGGAGAAAGCAGAGGAAAAGAAACCTGAAACAAAAGATGAACCTGAGAAGGATGAAACAGGGATTCCCGAGCAGCCTGAAGCGGGCGAGAGTCCTGTGGAAGATGAGGGATCAAACATCAAGGAAACGACCCGGGAAGTTGATAGGAGTTAGGGGAAATATGCAAAAAACTGATGAGAAAAGGACAGAGCACGGGATGGTGTGAACCCGCGACGGAGGAGATCAAAGAAGGCCTCAAGAGGGAGGGCTGCCCGTGGTGGCCATCCCGGAACTGGGCTGCGTTTACCCCGGCCAACTCTTTTCCTGAGAACCCTTTGCCTGAGAAAAGATATTAATTTAAACTCTAATGCGGGGGCATGACAGAATTTCAGGCCATCAACAACATCCTTTCAAATCCCTCTGAAGGTAAGAAAGTCCGGGTGAGAGGATGGATTCACCGAATCAGAAAGACCGGGAAGCTCATATTCGCTGTCATCAGGAACGAGAGCGGAATCATTCAGGCTATACTTTTCAGGGATAATCTTCCAACAGAAGAATTCGAACTCGCAAAGTCCACACTCATCGAATCCTCGGTTGTTGTGGAGGGAAGGCTTGCAAAGGATGAAAGAGCCCCAGGGGGATACGAGATACGGGTGGAGCATTTCGAGGTGGTTGGAGCTGCGGAGAAATTCCCGATCACAAAGGACCAGAGTGACGAGTTCCTCCTTGACAACAGGCACCTGTGGCTGAGAAGCAGGAGAATGAGTGCAATCCTCAAGGTTCGCTCCACCATTTTTAACGAGATACGAAACTATTTCCAGGGACTGAATTATTACGAGGTACAATCCCCTGTATTCCAGAGCGGGGCGTGTGAAGGCGGCTCTACCCTATTCGAGGTCCCGTATTTCGATTCCAGGGACAAGGTCTATCTCACCCAGAGCTGGCAGCTTTATGCCGAGGCCATGATGTTCGGTCTGGAGCGCATCTACACCATCGGACCCGCATTCAGGGCTGAGAAATCCCGCACCAGAAGACATCTCACCGAGTTCTGGATGGCAGAGGTCGAGGCGGCCTGGCTCGGGAATGCAGAGATGATGGAGCTGGCCGAAGGGCTGGTCACACATCTGGTGAAATCCGTTATCGAGAAGAATCCTCAAGAACTGGAATTCCTTGAAAGGGATATCAGCATTCTCAAAGAGATCGAACTCCCCTTCCCGCGATACAAATATGCCGAGATCCTGGATATGCTCAACGCCAAGGGACTGGAGCTGGAATGGGGGGCGGACCTTGGTTATACCGAAGAGAAGATGCTTACCCAGGAGCTAAGGACCCCCATATTCATTACCCATTTTCCGCGAGCCAAGGGCTTCTATCACAGGGTGGACCCGGAGGACGATAAGGTGGTATTGTGCCACGACCTTCTTGCCCCTGAGGGATACGGGGAGATAATCGGCGGCGGAGAGAGGGAATGGCGACTGGAGATCCTGATGAAAAGAATCAGGGAGTTTGATATGGAGCCGGAACAATACGATTGGTACCTGGACTTACGCAGATACGGCTCTGTACCGCATTCTGGCTATGGCCTCGGTATCGACAGGACGGTGGCCTGGATCGTGGGAGAGGAGCATATCAAGAACGTGATACCCTTCCCAAGGACCATGAGGCGGTATACCCCGTGAGGTGAGGGGAATGATATTAACATGAGGGAGAGGTGAATATTCGGGATGTAAAGTTTACAGCAGGTTGAAATGGAGTGACCATATTTGCCCATGCCCGTACTCGTTCGAAGTGTATCTTGTAAGTACACTCTCGTGTTTTATCCCTTCTTTTTTTCCTTTGTCCGAACGCATCAGGCACCGCACCGGGAAAGACCATCCATCAGATGTTTCCACTTTTTTCTTTCTCTTTTTAGCTCTTCTTCCTCTGCTTCCCCCGTTTCTTTTTTCCTCAAAACCACGAAGAGGGCAACAACTGCGATTATCGGAACAAAGAAGTCCCTCTATGTTTTGCACGATTGAGTTTCTCTTTTTACCGAATCTTCTGTCTTATTCGAACAGCGCTAGTTGTAATAACCGTGAAAGCTCCTCTAAGTTCTTCTTGATGAACATTAATTGCAGAAGTAACTAATTCTCCTTTTGTCTTCTGTGAGAGACCTGCGAGCCGAATTAGAACAATTCCTTGCGTAATTCGACCTTGGCGAAATACCAATTCCCCAAAATCTTTATCACAGGTTAACAGGATCATATCCTTTTGATTTGCCAGATCAAATACCTCATCGTCTGAGATTCCATGCTTCATCTCTGGAATATATTGCACATTATTCCCATCACGCCTTGACGAGTCCTTCATGGCTCATCCGGCGCTCAGAAATCAAGATTTCCTCACGCCTTAAATGCTCAACAATCTGTCGGTCTACACATTCATCTGCCAGGAATTTCACACACTACACCGCCTTAACGGTTGGATAAACCACATCTGCTCTAAGAGCTTTTGAGGCGAAAGCTAAGGCGGCCAGGATAGCTTCCTCTGTGAGATTAGGATGAGCTTCGAGAATCTGTTCAAATGTCTCACCGGCAGCAAGCTTTTCTAATAACTGCTCAACTGTGATGCGGGTGCCGGCAATTACTGGCTTTCCCATCATGATTTTGGGATTTGATTGAATGATTTCTATGTCCATTTTTTTCAGCTCCATTGGTTTGATAGTACTTCATTTATCAGGCGTACTTTATAAGGTTTTTTCTCTCGTGCTTTATCTCTTCTTTTTCTCCTTTGTCCGAACGCACCAGGCACCGCACCGGGAAAGACCATCCATCCGATGTTTCCACTTTTTTCTTTCTCTTTTTACCTCTTCTTCCCCTGCTTCCCCCGTTTCTTTCTTCTGAATACCACGAAGAGGGCGATGACTGCGATTATCGGGATATAAACGTCTGAGAACTCTGGAATGTCGGCTGGGGCCGTGTAGTCGCCGTAAGTAATAGAATCCACTTTGGGATCTGGTGTGTTATCCTCTTCCCAGGCCTGATCTTCCTCAAAGGCATCATTGTCATTTTCGTACGTAGCTGCATAGGCGGGCCAGCTACCTGTGGGATCACCAATATCCGACCATGCAACAGCATACTGAACGACCTTGTTCGTGTCATCGAAATTGAAATAATTTGAGGAATAAGTCACTACATTATCGTTATCCCAGTGATCTGTAGCGTCCCATTTATAAAGACGGACGTTGCTGGAAGATCCATAACTGGCAATGCAGTAGTCATAGATATCGTTATTGTCTGTATCCATGAGAACTGCGTAGGTATAACTCGTTTCGACGGGAGAGGCATCAAGAAAGAACTGGAAGTAGATGTAATCGCTATCTGTCTGGAACTGCAGATACGCCTTATCACCCGATTCTGGATCACCCGAATCTGGGATATTTACAGCATCTGTAGGCTCACTGTACACCTCCTCCCCGAGATTGATCCAGTCTGCATCATTATATGGAGGTATCACCACACCGTTCTGTCGCCCAGGCGTGGGAGAGACAGCACCGCCATTAGCTAACCAGTCAGCAGGCTGATTAGTGTCAGTAGATGACGAGTCTCTGCCAATTGAATCACCTTCTTGGATATTGAGTCCACTTACACCTGTGTTTACATAATCTCCATCGTCCCAGATCCCAGCAGCTACAGCGTTAGCATCATCTGATTGTTGATCCCCATTCAGTGTGCCATCATCGTCCCAAGCAACAAAATCTGCTATTGTTGTACTACTGTGAGTACTACCAGTATATAATGAGACTTGATCCCCTGCATCGTCAAATACATCGGTATCATCACCTGTATAGAGATGTAGAGCATTTGCTTGACTCTGTCCAAAACTCGTCTCATCTGTGCCAGTTGTGTAATGAATCACTACATAATTATGTGATGGAAAATCTGGAATGTCCGGAATTGCATATTCATTATTTCCAGTTGTCCCATCCTCGTCAGTAATTTCCCAACCATCGATGTTTACCGATGCTGAACCGCTGTTGTATAATTCTACCCACTCTTCATTGATACCAGATGGCTTGTACATTACTTCGTTAATCACCACCACACCTTCTCCGTAAGTTTCCTCGCTCCCGAAGCTCATAAAAGTTCCCGGGCTGTTCTGATTATTGTATTCGGTCTTGATCCAATCGCCAGAGCGGGCCGTGTCAGAGATGCGAACATCGTCGATTGTGCCATCAGCACAAAAGCACCCTGTGTTGTCCCAGGATCCAATATAGAGATTTGAAGATGATCCGGCATAAAAGCTGGTACTTCCGTAATGTTCCACTTCACCATTAACGAACAATATCCAATAGTCTGTGGAAAGATCATAAGTTACTCCAATGTGATGCCATGCGGTAGTTGTCCAGGTGACGGGCGTATTTGAATACATTGACCAACCATCTTCTCTCAGAGTTACATCCAGTTGATTGTCACCCTTATCATAGTATATTCCAAAGCCGTCGGTTGAGTCCCTTTTAAAGACAATCATTGGGTAGGCGGTCGGTTGAGAAGAAAGAGTGACGTCCAATTTAACCCAAGCCTCTACTGTGATGCTACTTGGGTTGAGACTGGCATCATTAGGAACCTCAACATTATCATCATCCCCTGCAAAATCATCTGCCCCATCTATCTTCCCTGTAGCGTCAGTAGTTCCACCGCCGCCATCCTGAAAGTTTTTAGGCATGCCATCATTGTCATTGGAAGTAGAATCGAAATGACCCACTACATCATCATTTGGACTTTCCTCCAGATGCTGAACCATCTTGTAATTGGTATCCCAGACTCCGGTCGGGTTCTCCTGATTGGAAGCATCTGATTTCCCATAATACATATAGATGACCGTATCGGTATTATAGGGAAGAGTTGGAATTTTTACCCAGGCTTGCAGTTCCCCTGTAGAGTAAACAAACTTCTCTATCTCATGGTCTAATTTCGTGGCACCATCGGAAGAGGTGAAAAGGATATCATCGCCGTCATCCTGGGCATGAGAAGCCAAACCGGAATCGGATGCCAGATTGATGAGGACAGGGAAACTGGATAGATCGGAACTGCCCTGTACCTTTGTGTTATCGATCGTTATCTTTTTACGGTATTGCCAATTGGTTGAAGATTGTTGCTCGCTGCCAAGACTCATGAAAGTTCCCGGGCTGTCCTGATTATTGTAGGAGGTCTTGATCCAATCGTCGCTTCTTGCTGTGTTGGAGATGCGGACTTCGTCGATTAAGCCATCAAAATATTCACCAGCTTTACCTGTTCTATGTGCTATCTCAAGTGTGAACGGCCCTCCAGGATCATCATCAGCAGTTGATCCACTTGCATCAGAATTGCCGTTTATGAAAATCGCTGAAGCGTGTGAGGTATCATCGTACGTAAATGCGAGATAGTACCAATCTGTAGTGCTCGTTATGGTACTGCCGTATAACCCTCCGGTACCAGCTGCAAATAATTGATTGGAGATTTGATTACCACTTGTGAAAAGTATTTCATAAAGATCATGCCCCCCTAATATTCTCTGTCTCGCACCAATAGAACCCCGTTTGACCCAAAGAGAAACTGTTCCTTGATGAGGTGGATCAAAACTGGAGATTTCAACGTGATCATCTGTTCCATCGAAATCATCTGCACCGTCTATTTTTCCTGTGGCGTCCATGTGGGCCACTTCCATCTCTGCCTCCCCGTCGTTATTATTAGAGGTGGAATCCAGATGGTCATTATTATCTCCCGTCGTTTTTGCCGTCTCATTCAGATGCTGCACCATCTTGTAATTGGAATCCCAGACCCCGGTCGGGTTCTCCTGATTGGAAGCATCTGATTTTCCATAATACATGTAGATGACCGTATCGGTATCGTGGGAAAGAGTTGGAATCCTCACCCAGGCCTGCAGTTCCCCAGTAGATCCATCGAACTTCTCTATCTCATGGTCTAGTTTTGTAGTAGCATCAGAAGAGGTGAAAAGGATGTCATCGCCATCATCCTGGGCATGAGATTCCAAACCGGAATCGGACGCCAGATTGATTAGGACAGGGAAATTGGATAGATCAAAACTGCCCTGTACCTTTGTGTTATCGATCGTTATCTTTTTCCGGTATTGCCAATTGGTTGAAGATTGTTGTTGCTCATTCTCGAAGCTCATGAAAGTGGAGGGCGAGTTCTGGTTGTTGTAAGAGGTCTTGAGCCAATCCGCACTTCTTGTGGTGTCAGAGATGCGAACCTCATCAA
>DAOVMN010000360.1 GCA_030630685.1 Thermoplasmata archaeon
GTCTCTCTTGGTCGGGTGCATTCCAGATTTATTGGTATTTTCCAGCAGAGCATTTCGTATCGTCCTTTGCTGCTTGAATTCTGCACGCGAATGACGCCTGCACGCGGATGACGCGGATTTGGCGGATTTCCGCGGATTTTTCATTGATCCGTGTTTATCCGGCTTGACGACCAAAGGTCATCCGCAGCGAAAACAAGTTTTCACTCTTAATCCGTAGCAATCCGTGTTCCCAAGTCTGGCCGCAAATCGAATCAAAAACACAAATTTTAATTACAAGGGTATTTCTCTCTTTTCCTACACATCTTAGGAGTGGCCAATCTTGTTAAGGAATCACCCCCATCCCCTGGCTCTTGTCCTGGCACTCGGCATGCTTATGCTGCTTTCCAGCCTGGGTGCTCTGGTGAGCATCCAGAGGGGAACAGTGGGTGCGAGACCTGACCGGGGGGAGGTAAGGACTTGGTATGTGGACGGTGATGGAAACGCAGAATATGTGAAAATACAGGACGCAATCGACACCGCAGGGGAGGGGGACACCATCAGGGTGTGGGAAGGCACCTATTACGAGAATGTGGTGGTGGACAAGAGCATTGACCTCATCGGGAACGGGAGTGAAACCACCACGATCGACGGCGGCGGAAGCGGCGATGTGGTGCGGATTACGGCGGACCGGGTGGGCATGGGCGGGTTTATAGTGACGGGGAGCGGTTCATGGCATGCCGGAATGAGGATAGAATCGAACTATAACCGGATTTTCGAGAATAACTGCACGAGCAACTACTACGGAATACTGCTCGATTCCTGCTTTAACAACATCCTTTCCAACAACACCTGTTCCTCGAAAGAATACGGCATATCTCTTAAACACTCCGGCAACAACATTCTCATCAGAAATACCTGTTTCGATAACGAATACGGCGTCACCATCGTCAGTAATTCCAACAACAACACCATCTCTCGGGGCATCTGCACCAGTAACAGAGTTGGTATATTGGTTGACAGGGACTCCAACGGCAACACGGTCTCTAAAAACATCTGCATCGACAACCAAAAGGGAATCAGCATTTTCGGCTCCAACATCGACATCATCAACAATACCTGCCTCGAGAATGAATACGGCATCTCCATTGGCAGCGAATCCAATAAAATCACGGTCTCTAAAAACATTTGCATCAACAACACCTCCGGCATCCGCCTTGAGTCCTCAGACCACAACACCATTTCCAACAACAGTTGTTCCTCGAACAGCAAACACGGCATCATCCTCAAAGACTCCGGCAACAACATAATTTGCAACAATACCTATTCCTCGAAGGAGTACGGTATGTATTTCCATAATTCCAGTAACAACCTCCTTTCCAACAACAACATCATGGAAAACAAGGTAGGGATCTACTTTTTTCATTTTTCCGATAAAAACATTGTTCATTACAACAAGATATTCGACAACACCGAATACGGCATCTGCTTTTATTCCTCCAATGGTAACACTCTCTCCAACAATACAATTACCGGGAATGATGTCGGAATCTTCCTCCACGACTCTTCTAAAAAAAATTCAGCCCATTACAACAGCATCTACAGCAACCCTGATTACGCTGTGGAAGCCGATTATAACGACGGCCTCGACATCCACGCCACACAAAACTATTGGGGCGACCCCTCCGGACCCCATCATCCAACAAAAAACCCCGCTGGAAAAGGGGACGGCATAACCGATTTTGTGGATTTCGAACCCTGGCTGTGCGCACAGTATAACGAGGATTACTATAATGGAAGGCTTTCCGGTCATGTCACAGATGCCTTTAATAGCCCTCTTGAAAACGTAGAGGTTCGAGTAGAGGGCCATAAAACCTTCAGGTTGGCGTTCTCCGATGAAAATGGTTACTATTCGATTTCAAAGCTCCCGATATGTAACTGCACGAAAAAGGTAATTGCCTCTGAAGAGGGGTACAGGGATTTTGAAAGAGAGGTCGAGATTGGTGAAAACACCATTCTCACAATAATCTTGATACCGGAAAATCAACCACCTGTTCTGACCATTCTATCACCCAAAAACAACAGCGAGGCCTCTGGAAAGATACTCATCAGGGGCACCGTTTATGACCAGGAAGGAAACAGCACCTGCGTGGAAATGAGCATCGGAGATGGGGAGTGGTTCGGAATCTCAAATGACACTAATTTGGAATTCCAGCTCGACACTCGCAAGTTGGAAGATGGCACATGTTTGATCAGTATTCGAGCCTGTGATGGGGAGGATTATTCAGGGGTCCGAAGCCTGAGCCTCAGGATAAATAATGAGGGCCATGAGTCCGGTGGAGGTGGTCTCTCTTTCTATTTTGCTCTCATGGGCGTTATTATCTTTGTGGCCGTGGTCGTCTTCGAGGTAGTGATGGGTAATTTCTTCTACAATGAGAAGGAGGGGATATTCGCAGGAGTTGGGGGGAATACAAAGAAGGAGCAAAACGAGGAGACAGGAGAACCCGCCCCATCCAAAGCAAAACCCGAGATCGATTACGATTCATTCAGGCCTCCTCCGAATTATGATCCATCTCATACTCCATCAATATCTATAACAACGTTTGAAGTGGATGCAGTGGGATATGTGGAGGGTGAGGAGACGAACTATGATTCATTCAGGCCTCCTCCTGATTACTATAAAACGTGGAAATCAAGGAAAGGAAATAGGGGAACCAGATAGAATCTACCTGGGGTGCATTCCAGATTTATTGGTATTCTCCAGCAGAGCAATCTCGTATCGTCCTTTGCTGCTTGAATTCTGCACGCGGATGACACGGATTTGGCGGATGTTCGCGGATTTTTCATTGATCCGTGTTTATCCGTGTGATCCGCCTTATCAGGCTTTCAGCCTAACCGGAGCGACAACAAGTTGTCACTCGTCATCCGCGTTCTACAATCCAGACCGTCAAGGCAGGAGGAA
>DAOVMN010000089.1 GCA_030630685.1 Thermoplasmata archaeon
AGCATAAGGTGGAAAGAGAGGAGCATAAGGGGAAAGGAGAGGAGCATGAGGTGGAACGAGAGGAGCATAAGGTGGAAGGAGAGGAGCATGAGGTGGAAGGGGAGGAGCATGAGGTGGGAGGAGAGGAGCATAAGGGGAAAGGAGAGGAGCATAAGGTGGAAGGGGAGGAACATGAGGTGGAAGGAGAGGAGCATGAGGGGAAAGGAGAGGAGCATAAGGTGGAAAGAGAGGGGCATAAGGTGGAAAGAGAGGAGCATAAGGTGGAACGTGAGGAATGGCCGGAAATGGAGAAGAGAAAGGTCATAGAATACAAAAAAAAGCTCCTCATTCACTTCAGAAGATTTCTGTTCTGGTTCATACTGCTTGCTGGTCTCACAGTTGCCTTCGTGGTCACTGAATACGATATCTATGAGGAGATCGGCGTAATGGGTTACAATATTTCAATCCTGAGCATGCTCAGGTTTCTCTGGATCATCCTTTTCACGCTGTTCTTGAGCCAGGCGGTCCCCATTGGGCTCTTAACGATCATTAACAATTTCATCATCCGGCTTAAGGATCTAGAAACCAAGGAGGAAACGAGGCCTGCCGGAACCGAAGGTCCCGAGGACAATGCCCCATCGCCGGATTCCATGTCCAGAGAGGGCAGGGAACCAACGGAAAAAGAGGAGGGAAAATTAGAGGAGGAACCGGAGAGTCCAGAACGTTCCGATGAACCAGAAGATAAAGCCGAGAGTACGGGGAAAGACAGAAGTGCGGAAGATACGGAAGCCCTTATCTTTTCCTTCTTCAGGTACACGATCATTATCATTGGATTTGCCTATGCCATTCTCAGCCTTGGAATCGCACTGGATACGTCTGTGGACGTTTTGGGGCTGGATATCACGGCCGCGAACCTTTTGAACGCCCTTCTTGTCGCGCTCATCACTGTTGTATTTATCGTCTATTTCCTTCCTCCGGTGCTGAACATCATTATAGATACCTCTATCGGGAGTTATGCCAGACGTCACGAAAGCGAAGAGGAAAGGGTCATCCTGTTGAAAGAAGAGATTGAAAAGATAAAGCCAGGTCTTCGCAAGGCTATTGTTTATCTCATCGTCCTTTTCGCTGCACTTGCAGCCCTTTCCTATATTGATTGCGAGGACAGCCCGGATGAGGATGATTCTTCTTCCCAATATGACCATTACTCCTATGAAGACAGCTCTTCTTCCAGTAATGAATCCGATTCTGAACTGTGCCAATATATAGAGACGATCGAGGTTCTCATTCGATCCCTCATCATCCTTGTGATGGCTTTGCTGTTAACCATGTTGACACCGGCCCTCATCTACACGCTGTCCGCATCCGAGGGGGATATCAAGAAGAGCAATGTTTACAAGGCAGGGAAATATGTCAACTACCTGATTTTTATTATCGCCCTGTTCCTGATAATTAATGTCCTGGGCCTGGACCTCGATACCTCGGTTTCCCTCGGAGAAAGCAGGATCACATTATGGAGCATCATCTCGGCAATCCTGGTCCTTGTGGTCACCCAGATGATGGGCAAGATGATCATTGCCATGCTCAGGGATACCGTCCTCAGTCCCAAACAGATCGACGAGCATGCCTCGATCGTCATGGCAAAGATGATATACATCACCATTCTCGCCATTGGAATAGCCGTATCTTTGGGAATACTGGGGATAAATCTCTTTGCTGTCGCCACCGGCCTGGGGCTTCTCGGTTTTGCCCTGGCCTTTGGAATGCAGGACACCATTGCCAACTTCATGGCAGGTATCATGATCGCCATAGAACGGCCATTCCGGATCGGGGACAGGATCAGGGTGGGGAACGATTGGGGAGATGTGATAGATATCGGAATGAGGAGCACCAAGATCCGCACTACGAAAAATGAGACTGTGGTCATTCCCAACAACCTCGTTGCCACCCGGGAGGTCTGGAATTTCACGAAGGACAGCCCCATCATCGCCAATGTCATACCTATCGGGATAAGCTATGATTCCGACTGGGAACTCGCAAAGAAGATCATCCTGAATGTTGCAAACCGGCACCCCCAGGTCATCAAGAGTCCTGCGGCCCATGTGAAGATGGTGGATTTTGGTGAGTCCTCTGTGGACATGGAACTCTGGGCCTGGATTGACGATGCCAGGCAGAGGGAAATCGTGAGGTCGGACCTCTTAATGGCCATTAAAAAGCGATTCGATAAAGAAGGCATCGAGATACCCTATCCGCACCGCACCATTGTTTTCAAGAAGGACCTGGATAAGGAGATGGCGGATGCGCTTGAGGGCCGTGGTAAGATCAAGGGTCGGGAAACCTGAGTGCAGTTGGGCGAGAACCCCACGGCCCTTGAGGCAGGGGATGGATCACCACTTTTTTTAACCAGCAATGCAACCGCTAATTGATGGCTTTGGGAAGGCAGTATAGCCCTCCCGTTCAATCGCTGCAAGAAGAAGGGTTTCTACTGGCATGTGAATGGGTTCATGATTAGATTATCTAAAAGCCTTTGACGAATTGTCGGGTTTGGGTAGTTCCTCCATAATCCTCTTAATATCTTCGAGAAAATTTCGGAAAACAGCTGCATCACACCGATTCCCGTTCTTTTCGACCGATTTCAAAAACATCTGGAATTTCCTTTTGCCAATCTCGTATTCCAACGACCTGACTGTGGACAGCGCTTTCTGGATGTTGTTGTTCAATTGCGGCCTGTATTTGTTGTCGAACCACCAGTTCTTGTAATCACCCAAGATATGAATGATGCGCCATGAGAGAAACTGCGACCGGAGATTATTGATCTTGAGCTTTGTTATGGTCTCTTTCAATTTGCTCTTGAAGGTATTCGCGGCTTTTCGTATATCCCTTTCCGAGAGCGCATGGATATCCTTCTCTGCGAGAAGAGAGATAATGGTACGATAGAAAACCAGTCCGTAGATATCACTAACAAGCTTTTCTTCATTGAAAATGAACGATGAATTCTGAAGACGTCTATGATGGCGCAACGGAAGAACGATCTCATGAATCTTCCTTTTGTAGATGTATTTCTGTAAGATGGCCCAGATGAAATCACTTCGACGCAAAACAATCGTTTGACCATTCCAGTCTATTCGTGGTGAGAAATTCGGCAATCGTAGGGCATCCGGATCGAATACCAGTGTATTGCCGCCTCGCAATATGCTTTCACCAGTTACATTTCCCCATTTCGAATCATCCGTAACAATCGGCCGGAAAACATTCACACCTTTCCCGACCAATATTATTTCTTCCAGAAATTCTTCGAATGCGTCGTATATCGTGGGAGTTTCCTTCTCTAACGGGAACCACCAGAAAGGCGCTTCCAGGTGAGTATATCCGTCACTCGATAGGTCATAATAGAAGTCCCTGCAATCCCGGATGAATTGATGGTTATCATGGTATTTACATTGGAACCCCTCTTCGGGACACTGCCTTGCAAACCAGCTCAGATTGAAATACATATCAACTAATTGAGTACGGACCGAACTCAGAAAAGGAAGTGGGGGTGCGTCGGTTACCGTACCGAGTACCACGTCGGAAATGCTATTCTCTTTGAGTCTGGAAATTTCTTCGAGGAAATCGGGTTGACGTACTGTGATGGAGGTGTTGTTTCTGTCAGTAAACAGACCCTCAAGCATGTGATCATCATCGACTATCCAGCATACACAATCGTTATCGAATATCTTTTTGGCCCGTCTGGATAGATACCATTGAAGAAGCGATCTGCTGAAAGCAATAGATTTCCCGGAAATGTCTTCTTTCTTGAAAAGCATGTGAAATGGAAAATCGGAGCAGTCCTTTTCCTGCTGTTCGATTGTGATAAGATGAACATTCAGTTTCTTAATTCCTTTGAAATATTGTATAATTGGTCGAAGTCTGTATTCATCCGATGTATTTTCCAAAATAACGATTTGATAATCCTTCATCGGGGATTTGTGAGGGGTTTGCATGAATGATTTCAAAAATTCCCTAACGTTGGAAGTGCTATCTGATATGAGACCAATAAGAAGATTGAAAGGTTGAGGCTCCGGTTGGCTTTTTACTTCATCTTCCGTTGGTTGAAGAGATTTCACTTCCTCCTGTCCTGAATAGTTATTTTGAGACATTGAAAGAGTATAATCGAATAATCTGTTTGCACGTTCCAATGACTTCTCACGGGTGCTCTCGTCCATAAGGTGAAGATATTTCCGGTAAAAAATATCCAGCCCTTTTTGCTTTTTGTGAGGATCCGATGTGACCCTTCCGGCAGGGTGAACATGATGGATGACAAGGCATTCGTCAATGAACTTGAACTTCGGGTATTCGAGAACATTTGCATATTCTATCAATCGAAGTGCCAGATCTCTATCGGTAGCACTCGCCATGCTCTCATCAAATCCACCAATACTCCAGAAAGTTTTCAATTGGATAAACATGTTGCTTCCCTGAAATCCAGGATTGCCTGCAAAGAAATGATTCCTGGTGAAAGTTTCCTGGCTTGGGATCATCTCCATTTCCCTAACAGGCTCTTTCCTGAGTACCCCTGATATAACTGCCGCCACGAATTCCTTTCGTTTTCGATATTTATCTCGTTCAGTTTGTGCCAGACATTTCTTCAAATAGGAAGGTGCCCATTCATCGTCATCATCCAAAAAAGCAAGATAATTTGTCTTTCCAAATGACATTGCCCTGAAAGCGGCTGTGTTCCACGGACCGGTCCCTGAATTTCCATGAGTGCGAGTGTTGGGAATAACTGTTGTGTGGAAGTAATTTTGAGGTATCGAATCTTCAGGGATGTTCAATTTCTTACTCAAGAATTCCTTTCGGAACTCTTTGACCTTTTTCTTAATATTATGGTACTCCGTGGAGTACCTGTCATCAGGCGATTGCTTTTTATTATCGTCCACAACAAATATGGCCTTTGGGTTCACATCTTCCTGCTCATAGACTGAACGTAAAGATTGTTGAATGAACATCTCGGTACGATTCATCGAGGTCGCTATTATGACGATTACGGGATCAGTTTCCCTTTTCATTTCCATTTGCCTCCAACAGGAAAACCATGAAATCTGAGTAGAAAAGGTTGGGCTTGTCGAGATTCTTGCCAGTAGTTTGATGAATCTCCAGGATTTTCATATCATTTTTCATGAACAGGTTCTCGTAATAAGATATCGGTCTATGAATATCTTTTCGTTCACGGGATGAACTCTTCACCAGTTTGATCAATTCCGCTTCGTCGGAATAAACAAATCCTTCTGGCAATTTTCTATTCTGCAGTGAGCAATTCTTTACTGATGAATATAACGGATTACAGACTGCCAATATAATGTATCTGTTCGATAATGCTTTCAGATCTCCCATAATTTCATTGATAATTTCATCTCGCTGCTGTTTCGTTTCTGCCAGTGGATGACACAGCACCAATGAGCAGAGAACACAATCAAATGTTTTTGCGGATTCTGCGATCTCTTTCATCTTCTCTTTACGGACAAAGGTGATTCCAGCATAATTCGTATTCCTGTATTTTTCAAATATGTTCCGGTCCGGATCATACGCAGTGACCTTGATGCCCATATCCTTGATCATTCTCGACATATCTCCGTGCCCGGAGCCAAAGTCAAAAAGCGTTCTTATTTCAGGTTTGGATATGATGATCTCACGGATAGTCGGATTAAGGACATCTTTCTTATCAATCATCTCGACCTTCTCGAAAAATGCTCTGAACTTTTCTTTGTGTTCCTCGGGGTTCAAACCCAGAGATTGTAATCCCTCGAAATCCTCGCTTGAATTTGTTTCTGTCAAGAGCGATTTGATAGCTGGATTTGTTGCCAGAATGGAAGTAAGATAAACCCTCCGGGCCATTTTCCTGAACAGAGCGTCGGAATAAGGTAAGAAGCTATGTCCTACATCGACAACCACGGGTATTTCATTTCCTTCCATTTTACGAACTCGAATATTTTTTGGTTGAAAGTCAGTGATAACCCATCCGATTGATCTGAATTCCTTCAGCAATGAGATTAACTCATCGGCATGTCCTCCCGTATATGGGCGGGTTTCTTCATAATCATATGTGACAAAAATCAAGGGATTATCATACTTCACTTCAAATGGGATGAGATATTGTGTATGGTTATATGCAATATCTTCAGACAATGCTTGCAGGGTCCAATCCAATTCCCGGGGAAATCGGGCAGTATCGATTAACTTGAAAATCTTGACTTTATCCGTGAATACATATCCCTCGGAACCCTTCCCCAGGAATTCCAGCTTATTCCGGATATCATAGCGTTTGAGGATTTCGGATTCAGCTTGTTCCTTGCTGACCCTTGCTATCTTCACACCTTTGTATTTCTTTGTGTATCTGTCTATATTCTCATTAACAATCTGTATGGCCTCATGAGGAGATACCGCTGAATAAACTTTATCGTCCCTCCGGGAATCGAGTGATTCACCACCTATTTTACTGCTCCAACCTCTTTTACCCAGAGTAACTACTAACTTCTTCATTTGCCACGCAAGAGCAATCTCGCTGAGGGTCCCTGATCCACCTCCAATTGCTATCACGGCATCGCAAAGACTGGTCAAAATAACGTTACGGGCAAGACCCATTCCAGTGGGAATTGCAATGTCAATGGTATCATTGGCTGTACTTTCATCATAACTGGGCAGGACACCAAGGATCAAACCATCTTTGTAGTTCTCAGAACTTCTGGCCCCCTCTGATGCGAATTCCATTACCCCGCCCAATCCCCCGGTGGCCAATCTGTATCCATTATCGATTATGAGCTTACCCATGTCAAAAGCCAGTTGGCCTTTATTCTGGTCACCTTTTAGATTGGCGTCTCCGATAACGCCGATGATTTTCTTTCTATTCATGAAGTCGCCTCATTATTTCTTTACGATGATTAGTGATGCAAAATCTACCGATACAGTATGGATTATCTTGCTGGTGTGATATGGATAAGCTATAGACATACCCCGCATCCTTGCAGAATTGCTGAATTTGAGGATTGCACCTGCCTTCCGGATAGCTGAATATCTGTATCTCTCGACCTACTAATTCTTCCAGTATTCTTTTCGATTGCCTGATTTCCTGTTGCGAGATTTCAGGATGATTCGTCAAATCTCTGTGGGTCATCCCGTGACTAGCTATAGTGGCAAGTTGAGCCAGTTCCCTGATTTCGGAAGAATTCAAGAATAATGCACTTAATCGTTTAGTCTCAAGCCTTAGACAATTTCGGATTTGTGAAAATTCATCCGGGCTTATTGCAATAATCCTCTCTTTTAATTTCCCGATAATATCATCTTCGGCATTCGTAAAATCTAATCCAAAACATTGACCTAAAGCACTTTCCCCATTTTTTCCAATTGCTTCATATAACACATCCATGCCGGTATAATTAAATGTGATCGAGTTCCCAACATTAATTGCAAAGGTCATCGTATCATCTTTAAAACCAAATATTTCTTTTAATTCTTGTGCAATTTCCAGGTGCTCCTTAAAACCATCATCAAAAGAAAGATGGAAATAATCGGAATTATCAATCGTGTTCTTTACTGACCCTACTTTCAAACCTTCACTCAACAAATTAGAAATGAAGTCAATAAGCTCATCTTTTTTGATAGCTAAATTTCGTTTAAAATATATATCGGGAACACTATTTTCATGACACTCAATTCTATGTACCATTATGTTTAATGGGATCTGGATAGGCTCACCCCATTATCACTAAGCCTCTGCCATATTTAAATCTTCTGTTAAGTTCTTCAATTGGCCGTGGGAGTATGTCGTAAGTCTGTGATTAAGAAATAAAACATATTTGACCTATCACCAAACATAATCGCCCCATGCAAACACCAAACGCTAATATTTTCGATTCCAATCTGGGGGGATTGGATGGAAATACATCCATCTATGCC